>JAHFDV010000459.1:535-1261 GCA_023248815.1 Myxococcales bacterium | reverse complement strand
CCGAAGAGCGCCTTGCGCATACGAGCTTGGACGTGTCGCCGACCGAATGGCGCGCGGAGATGCTGCGCTTCTTGGTGAGCCCTCCCTACTTCGAGCTGCGTGAGGCGATCGGAATCGCTCACTCACGCGAGAGCTGAGTCACGCGGTCTCGCGAGGCCTCGGACGAAAGTTCGAACGTAAAGGCGCGCTCAGAACTTTACGTCGATGCCCGTCGCGTCGCGGACGACGTTCGCGATCGTGGCGAAGAGCTCGTTCGAAGGGTCCTTCTCGTCGACCCAGCGTCCGGCTTCATGACGAAAGTGCCACCCCTTGGCGTTGGCTGCGAACCAGATCTGGCGCGTGGGGCGCTGCGTGTTGAGCACCGCTTTCCGCCCATTTTTGAAGATGAACGTGATGACGTCGCCTGCGCGGTCCATCTCGATGGCCTCGGGATCGGCATCACCGAACTTCTCTTCGATGGAGCGAAGCGCCGTTTCCGTCAGCTTCTGATATTCGCGTTCGTCGAGCTCGCTCATCGAGCGGTCATACACTCGCTTGCCAGCGCTCTCAAGCGCGGGTCACGACATAAGCTTGCGCGACGAGGCTCTGCTCGACCTCCGCGAGGTGCAAGGGACCCCGCGTTTCGAGCACGAGCTCCACGAGCGCTTCCCCGAGCCCGGCGCTCTCCCGCGTGCGCTCGTGACGAATTTCTAGAACGTTGGCCCGCGCGTCCGCGATGATGCGCGT
>JAHFDV010000459.1:0-525 GCA_023248815.1 Myxococcales bacterium | reverse complement strand
GAACGAGCCCACGCTCGATGATGCGCGAGAGAATCTGCACGTCGATGTTTCCCCCGCTGACGACCACGGCAACGTTTCCGGAGACGATCGTTTTTTTCTCCATCAGCGCCGCAACGGCGGCCGCGCCGGCTCCTTCCACGACGACCTTCTCTTGTTCGAGCATGTAGAGAACGGCTTCGGCAATTTCTTCGTCGGAGACGAGCGCGACCTCGTCGATATGCATCTTCGCAATTGCGAAAGGTCGCTCGCCTACACGCCTCGTCGCGATTCCTTCCGCGAGCGTGCGGGCCGCGGGACTGGTGACGATCTCGCCGGCTTCGAGCGCTTTTTGTAGGCTCGGGAGCTTGGTGGGCTCGACACCGATGATACGGGCGTCGGGTCGATGCGCTTTGACGGCGACGGCGACCCCCGAGATGAGCCCTCCCCCACCGACACCGATCAGCACTGCGTCGAGATTCGGAATCTCTTCGAGGAGCTCGAGTCCGAGTGTTCCCTGTCCGGCGATGATTCCGTCGTCGTCGAACG
>JAHFDV010000113.1 GCA_023248815.1 Myxococcales bacterium | reverse complement strand
CCATTCGGATTGGGACGCGCAGGAACGCTCGTTCCGGCGTCGGGACATCGTTCGACGGCGACAGGCAGGTTGAGTGGTGCCAACGGCGCGGTAGACAACGAGCTCCACGATTCGCGCGCGGCGACGCTCGACGCGAAGGCGCCCCCCGCCTTTTGAGTCACCAGTTCGCGTAGATTGCCGAAGAGATTCCGGCCCATTGCCAGTTCGCGCTGTCACGAAGACAGGAGAGCTCTGCGCGCATTTTTCTCGAGAAACGTCGCGAGCGCGTGGCGTCGAGAGGAAGTCCGATCTCGAGGTCGCCGACCGCCGTCGTCTTGAACCGTCCGAGATCTTCTGCGAGCTGGTCTTCGTTCACGGGCCCGGTGAAATCGAAGCTCAAATGCCGCAAGCGTTTCCGCGACTCGTGGCGGAGGCAACGTTCGAGGACTCTCACCAACGTCGCTTCGTCGCAGACGTCGAAGTGGACGTCTCCAAGGATGGGAGCATTGACCCCAAGGGCTGCATCGACGAAGGCGTCGAGGTTCGCAGCTTCGTACTCACTCGCGACCGAGAGGACGAGGCGCGCGAGCTGCGGAAACGTCGAGCTAGAGAGTGCCTTTGCGAGCCCCACGGAAAGGGGATCGCCGCCGAGATAGAGATCCGTGAGGATCGCGTGGTCAATCGAGCTCATCTCCAAATGACCCGTAGCGAAGAATCGCGTCACGCGTGGGCACGCGCGCAAGCTCTGATCGAGCTTCCCCAGCGTGTTCGATGCCTGATTGACGATTCGCTGGAACGAAGTGTCGAACACGAATGCCTCGACAAAAGAAAGGTCTGCTTGCGCACAGGCCTCCGCCCAGGTTGGCCCGGGGCTCGAGAAATCACACCTCATGACGAGCGTGCGAGGCTTCTCGCGACTCACGACGGCCACGGCTTTTTTGCAGGTCGTGTGCGAAGCCATCGTCTCGGGTTCACCGAGGAACGTGAGCGTGAGTGCATGCGCGGCGCGTTCGACACGCAACGTTGCGTCGGCCTCGACGAGCTCCGTGCCCGGCGTCTTCGCAGGTTCCGGGAGGACGATCGCCAAGTGCCCTGCGGTGCGCAGCGAAAGACCACTTTCCGCCAATGCCGCACTGATCGTCTTCAGCATGGGTCGCGTGCCAACTTCGAGGATGTCGTCTGCGGTGAGCGCAGCGAGCTCGGCGATTGTCGTGACGGGGATCTCTTCGAGCATCACTCGAGTCGCCGTCGGGAGAACGAGCGTATCGATGGAGCGCGTCGAGGGTACGGAGGGCATGCGTCGATTGCTAGCACGCGCCACTCTCCAAGTGGGGGAGTCACGGTTTCGCGAGAGGAATCACTTCCTGGAAAAAGCGAAGAGGTCTTCGTCGGGATCACCCACGCCCGTCACGATTCCACGGATGATCTGCGCTGCGAGCATCGAAAACGTAATTCCATTTCCGCCATAGCCCAGTACGGCGAGCGTGCGTCGTTTGCGAGGGACGCGACCAATCGACGGCGTTCCCGTACTGCTAGCGCCGAAGTTCCCCGTCCAACTGAACTCTGCGGTGGGGTCGACCTCGGGAAACATTGCGAGGAGTTTGCGTTCTAGCGTCTTCGTTTTGCGCGGTAGGAGGGCGTCACGACGTTCGTCGTCTTGAAAGTCTTCGTCTTCGCCGCCAATCAAGATGCGTCCGTCATCGGTCGTGCGGAGATACAAGTACGTCTCCGACGCTTCCCAGATCATGCATTGGGTCGGCCACAGCTTGGAAGGCTGCGGACGCGTGGCCATCGCCCACGTCGAGGCGATTCGATGTCCTTTCGCGGGGACACCCTTCGCGAGCTCATAGCCCGTCGCATAGACGACGAACTTTGCGCGCAAGGCGTGTCCGTGACTCGTCTTCGCGACGATGCCGCGGGCGCTCTCTTCGACCTGCACGACATCGACGGGAGAGAAGACCTGCGCGCCGTTTTTCACCGCCGCGCGCAGATAGCCCGCGGCGAGCTTGCGTGGATCGGCGACGGCATCCTCGAATCCGAGGAGAGCCGCCGATCTTCGTATTCCGTAGGTTTCTCGCAATGCCTTCGACCCGAGGAACGCGACCTCGAACCCGGCGCGCCGACGCGCGGTCGCTTCGAGCGCTAGCCCGCGTGCGTCCAACAAATCGCCTGCGAGATAGAGCGCGTTGCGCCGGTGCATCGCGGCGTCGATCTCGAGGTGAGTCGTTCGGACGCGCAGCACGTCGAGAGCCAAGCGTGATCGTCGCCACACTCGTTCGGCAAATGGCGCGCCATGCGATCGTGACAGGACGGTGAGCGGCTTGTCGATCTCGTATTGCAAAAGCGCCGTGCTTGCTGACGTCGATCCCGTGATCGGAGCGCGCCTGTCGACCACGATGACGCCGAGCCCTGCATCGCTCAGCGCTTCGGCGACGAGCGCGCCGCTGATTCCTGCGCCGATGACGAGAACGTCTGCGGTGTGATCACCTGCGAGAGGTTCATGCGGGATGGGCGGCTTGCGCTCCACGCTCCACACGGGGGTTCCTGTGCGGAGATCCTTTTTCTTGGAGAGCATTCGGACACGCTAATCTGGATCGAGAAGCCTCGCATCGAGGACTCAACTCGAGTTTCCTCCGGCCTATGATGTGTCATTATTCATCGTCGAATCGCCGACAGCCGGAACCAACGCATCCATGAGACGAATCACCACGGCAGTTGCATTCTTATGGATCGCAGGGATGTCGGCGACTGCGTGCGGTGACGACACCTCTCCTGCGCGCGGTCCGGAGCTCGATGCTGGGAAAGATACGGGCGATGCCTTCGATAGCGGAGCGGTCACCGAAGACAGTGGACCAGCCCCAGATGCCGCGCCGACGGTCCTCGTGTCCTCGGATGGCGCGAAAACGATCTCGGTGGACGGCTCCAATCTCTACTTCGTTTCGGCGAAGGCGAAAACGAGCATCGGGCGCGTTCCAACAGCGGGCGGAGCGGTCACGACGATCGTCTCGAAAGTCGACGGGCTCGACCGTGAGGTCCAGGCCGACGACGGGTTCGCCTACTTTGCCGATCTCGTCAACGGCCCGACGAATGGGTTTCAGGTCGAGCGTGCGAACGGTACGCAACGAAACGTCGTCGCCGCGGGTGGAGACGCCTTCGCACCCAAGGGCGGGAATTTCTACACGGGTGTGGCCTGCATCACGAGCCCCCTTTGTCCCACGAAGAGCGGTTTTGGGATCGTGCGCGTTCCCAGTGATGGAACGCCGAGCGGGACCTTCTTGACCCCGACGTCTTCGGGTTTGACGCGCATCCGTGTCGACGGCACGTACGTTCTCTGGGTCGAGAACGAGTCGATCTCCGTTCTTCCACTTGCCGGAGGCGCGTCGCGCAATGTCGCTTTTGCAAGCGTGAGCTCTCTCTCGCTCAATGGCGGTTACGCTTATTGGACCGAGACGGCCCTTCCAAGCCGACTCCTGCGCGCGCGCTTGGACACGGCATCGGTTCCCGAGGTCATCGCCGCTGAAAGCGCTGAGTTCACTCGCGTCATTGCCGATGGGAGCGACGTGTACTGGATCGCGAGTGTGACGGGCGTCGCAACCATTCGCCACTTGACGATCGGCAGCGCGGCGAACGACGTCGTTCATCGATCAGACAAGGAGCCCATCAACGATGTCGCTCTCGACGCGACCCACATTTTTTTCGCGACGAGCACTGCGATCTACTCGCTCCCGCGGTGAACGTTGCCGGTGCGAACGAGCGCTGACCTCGTCGGCGTCGTCAAAGTGAAGGTCCGTTAGCCACTCCCCCTTCTCGATGATCCGGAACATCCACGGGAATGCCATTCCAGAGTGGGAAGGGCTCGCGAGGACTCCGCGCGCTACGTTGCGTGCGAATTTAGGAGGATGGCTCGCGCGCGAAAGGTATCGTCCGCGCATGACGCGTCGACGTTATCTTGCTTGCGTTGCGGCCTCCGTAGGGTCGGGTTTTGCCGCCCTCGTCTACCAGATCGTTTGGGCTCGCGAGTTTCGCTTTCTCTTCGGCGCGTCGACGGCGGCCTCGGGCGCCGTTCTCGCTGCGTTCGCTGCGGGGCTCGGGGCAGGTAGCCTCAAGCTCGGTCGACGCGCGGACGCGCACGCGGATCCGCTGACTCTCTACGCCAAGCTCGAAAGCGGGATCGCCTTCACCGCGGCGCTCTCTCCTTTTCTCCTGCTTGTCGTTCGCAAAATCTATTTGGCGGTCGGCGGCACCGTGGCGCTCGGACCCGTGTTCGGAACGGCACTGCGACTCGTCCTCGCCATGCTCGTCATCGGCGCGCCGACCTTCCTCATGGGCGGCACTCTTCCGAGTCTCGCGCGCGCCGTCACGGATACGGCGGACCCTCAGCGCCGCCGGCTCGGCGTGCTCTATGGCGCGAACACGCTCGGCGCCGTCATGGGCTCGTCGCTCTCCACGTTTTTCCTTCTCGAAAATCTCGGGACGCACGCGACGCTCTGGGTCGCGTGCGGGGCGAACCTCATCGTCGCGCTCTCGATGATTCTCGTCGCGCGCCGTGAGCCTGGGTTGCCCATGGCTCCACCCGCGAGCGCGCCAGCAGTCGATGCTCCGGCTTCAGTGCCTGCGCGTCGCGTCTCTTCCCCACTCGTGTATGCAGCGGCGGGCGCCACGGGCTTCGTGTTCTTCCTTCTCGAGCTCGTGTGGTACCGAATGCTCGGCCCGATCCTCGGCGGAACGATCTTCAGCTTCGGTCTCATTCTGACGACGGCGCTCCTGGGAATGGGAATCGGCGGCGCGCTCTATGCTCCGCTCTTTCGTCGCCGCAAGGCCGCGCTCGAGATTTTCGCGCTCACGTGCCTCGCCGAGGCGTTCTTCATCGCGCTGCCATTTGCACTCGGCGACGACATCGCCGTTCTCGCGGTCCTTTTGCGACCGCTCGGCGCGCTTGGATTCTCGGGCTTTCTCGCGGGCTGGTCCGTCATCACGGCGCTCGTCGTCCTTCTCCCGGCCATCACTGCAGGCCTCCAGTTTCCGATCCTCATTGCGCTACTTGGAGAGGGTGGCGACCACGTGGGTGAGCAGACGAGTCGTGCTTACGTGTTCAACACGATGGGCGCAGTGCTCGGCTCGATCGCAGGCGGCTTCGGATTGATGCCGCTCCTCAGCGCCCCGGGCTGCTGGCGTTTGGCGGTCGCACTACTCGTCGGCTTGAGCCTCTTGCTCGTGCTTCGCGAAGGTCGCAGAGCGACGCGTGTCGCGGTGGCTGCAGGCTGTGCGGTCACGGTCGCGTTGCTCTTCGCTCGCGGTCCCACCGCTGCGTGGCGCCATTCTCCCATCGGCGCAGGACGTGTCTCACCGCAGGTCCTCGGAAACGAGCGCGCTCGCGAGGCGTTTCTCCGTGACCGCCGAAATGAGGTCGTTCGTGCGTTCGAAGGCTTCGAGAGCTCCGTGGCGCTCACGAGCACTTCTGGGCTCGCGTTCGTCGTCAACGGAAAGGTCGACGGTCACGTTCGCGAAGACGCTGGAACTCAGGTCTTCGGTGGGCTCATCGGAGGATTGCTTCACCCCGATCCCAAACGTGCGCTCGTCATCGGACTCGGCACGGGAAGCACCGCCGGGTGGCTAGGAAAGCTTCCGTCGATCGAAACGGTCGATGTGTTCGAGCTCGAACCCGCAATCCTCGAGGTTGCGCGCGCGTCCTTCGCGGTCAACGAGAACGTGCTCGACAACCCCAAGGTGAAGGTGCGCGTCGGCGATGCTCGCGAGCTGCTCGCGTTGATGAAAACGCCGTATGACCTCATTTTCTCCGAGCCATCGAACCCGTATCGCGCGGGCATCGCGAGCCTTTACACGAAGGAGTATTACGCGGCGGCGAAAGAGCGACTCTCGCAAGATGGGCTCTTCTTGCAGTGGGTGCAGGCCTACGAAACCGACACGCGCACGATCCGCATCATCATCAACACGCTGTCGGAGGTGTTTCCCGAGATCGAGGTTTGGGAGATGTCGTCGAACGATCTCCTCTTCGTCGCGGGCAATTCTCCGCGCAAATATTCGGCGCCTCAGATGCGTGAGCGAGCGAGCCACGAACCCTACGACCGCGCGCTCCGCGTCGCCTGGCAGACGGAAGGGCTCGAGGGATTCTTCGCACACTTCGTCGCGAGATCCTCGTTCGTGAAGGCGCTCGCGAAAAGCAATTCGTATCCGATCAACACGGACGATCAATGCGTCGTCGAATTCGGCTTTGCGAAAAACCTAGGAACGGACGACTCGTTCAACATCGAGCAATTTCTCCTCACGGCGCGTGTCCGCAAAGAAAGTCTCCCCACGATCGAGGGCGCCTTCGACTTCGACCGCATGCGCTACGAGCGTGGACTACTCGTGGTCGAGCCACATCGTCGCGGCGTGCGATCCGTCGGAACGACGCTTCCTGCCGAATACAAGGAGCGCCTCGAAGCGTTCGAGCGATGGGTGAGTGGAGATCCCGTGGGCGCACTCCGTAGCTGGTCGAATACGCCGAGAACGGCGCTCATTCCGCTCGAGCGCATCATGCTCGCCGATTCGAAAACGCGAACGGCCGCTCCCGACGCGCGCCGGGCGATCGAAGATCTTGCGCCGACCGATCCCACGGACGCGGCGATTCTCGAAACACTTCTTCTCGTCGGCGAAGGGAAGAACAACGACGCGGTCGGCGCTTATGAGAAGGCGCTCGAGCTCATGCGAAAGGACCCGTGGGCCGAGCTGAATCTCGTCGACGAGATCATGCGGGTGACTCCAATCCTCGGGCAAGGCGGCAACGTGGCGCGCGTGCAACGTGCGTTGGCGGAGCCTCTCAGCGCGTATCTCGCCGAAGAAGCTCGACGTCTTTTGCGAATCTCACTCCTCGGCCCAGGAGGTTTGAGCGCCGACTGCGCGACGCTCTTCACGCCGCTCGAGCCCGATGCGCCTTGGCAAGAGACGGTTCTACGCCTCCGCGCCGACTGCTATTCGAGTCTGAATCATCCGCTGGCAGGGAAAGCTGCGCGCGAGCTCGAGCGATTTCATCGCCAGGTGCCGCCGATCTTCGGCTCGGATCTTCCGCCGCCGTGAGCGGAGATTCGAGAGGGAGCGCTACTTCGCGTTCTTGAGCAACGTGTCTCCGTAGGCTTCGCGCAGACGAATCTTGAGCACCTTGCCAGTCGGCCCGATGGGTGGCGCGTCCTGCATGAGGCCCATTGGTACCCGGACCACATGCGGGCGCAATCGTGTCGAGGAACTAGCGCCGACTCAGAGCCACCGAAGCACTCAAATCCACCGCAGCAGCGGGCCAAACGTCACGAGGCTCACCGCGACCGCCGCTGCCAAAGCGCCGACGACCTTCAACTGGCGGCGGTGATCCTTTCCCATGTCGAAGACCCACGCGGCCATCGTGAAGAAAGTTCCATAACCAAAAATGATGATGAGAGGGATGCAGGGCACATTCCAGAACCAGTATGCCCAGTGGAAGTATCCCGTTGCGTGGAGCGCCAACTCGACGACGACGCATAGGCACGAGTAGCCAGCGATCATGAGCCAGCGATTGGGGATGCCGAAGACGCGGAGTGCGCGATCTTGCGGGAGCTGCTTCACGAAGACGACTCCGCTGACGAAGAAGAGGAAGGAGATCTCGAGGCTGAGCCCAATGAGAATGAGGAAGCTCGTGTCCCCTGTCACGGTCCAAAGTGGAGCGTAGTGGGTGAAATGCAAAATGAGGGCGTTGGCGATCTCATTCAGCCAATCCGTGAGCCAAAACGCGAGGCCGGCGAGCACGATGTCCCAACGGCGACGCTCGATCTCTACCGCGTAAACGTAGAAGCAAAACGCGATCAGCGTCACCGTCGACCACTTGAAGTGACTGCCGTCGCGCAGCATCGCTTGCGCTTCGAGAACGAAGGGGAGGGGAGCTGTTTGCATCGACGGAGAAGATACGACTCGATGGCCGGGACCGCACGCGCGTAAGATGCATGGGTGATCTCGACGGCAGAAAAGGAAGCGGAAGCGACTGCCGTGGCCACCGCGCCACTCGTCGGAATCATCATCGTTTACAAATACGTTCGCGGCGGGCTTGCCCTGATCGCGTCGTTGCTTCTCACGCTCTCGGTCGCGACGGGCCACACGAGTGCCCTCTCACGCTTCGTGCATCTCATCCGTTCTCACGCGACGAGCGGATGGATCCACCTCATGGTCGAGAAGCTCTTGAGCGGCTCTCCCGTTAGGCTGTGGCTCTCCGTCGCTGCCATCGCCGCCTTCGATGCGGGGATTACGATCCTCGAGGCATGGGCGCTTCAACGACACCTGTGGTGGGCGCCATGGCTCATCGTCGTGGTGACGTCGGCATTCGTGCCCGTCGAGATCATTGCTCTCCTTCGGCACGTGAGCGTCGGGCGCGTGCTCGTCCTCATCGCGAACGTCGCCGTCGCGGTGTACTTGCTCTTACGAGCCCGAGCTGGGCACGAAGAGCTGAAGAACCGTCAAAAAAAATCTTAAAGGCGACGAGATGAGGCGCCCGAACTCATGCGCCTTGCGTATGTCGAGTGCGCATGTAACAGCCATCGCAGCATGCGCATTTTTGGCCTTTTTGTCCTTCTTTCGGTGCCCGTGGCGATTTACGCGTGCGCCGACGGTGCCGACGACGGCGTGCCGGGAGCCACCGATGCCGCGCGGGATGCGACGCAGACGAACGATGGCGGCATCGAGGAAGACGGCGACAAGAAAGACGCGAGCAAGCCCGACGCAAGCAAGCTCGACGCAGCCATCAAGGATGCGGCCGCGAAAGACGTCGGGCAAGAAGGCGATCCGTGCGCGCTCGGGGCGTCGCAACTTCAGGCCTGCGGCAAGTGCGGCCAGCAAGAGCGCGTGTGCCTGACAGGACCCGACGGTGGTGGCGGTTGGAGCTCGTGGGGCAAGTGCGAAGGCGAGGCGACCGCGGTGGACGCATGCGACCCAGCCGCGACACCTGCCGAGCAGGCCTGTGGCAACTGCGGAAGGCAGACGCTCGCGTGCGACTCGCTCACGTGCAAGTTGAGCACGGGCCTTTGTATCGAACCCGTCTTCAGCGGAGGTGTTGCAGCTTGTCCGCCGACGTCGCAGCAATTCAAGTTCGGTGCAGGATGCACAAATCCCAACGAAGGCCGCTTTTCGACCTGCAACGCCACGTGCATGTGGGGAACGTTTGGCGCCTGCGAAAATGTGGGGGTCCCTACGCCGGGAATCCGCGGATACGTCGGCGGTACGACGGCCGAGTGCGCACTCAGCTCGACGGGAGCGGTCTATTGCTGGGGAAGCGACTCGTATGGACAACTTGGGGACGGCGCGACGGTCTCGACCTCCACGGGCCCCGCCTTCAAGGTCGTTCAGGTGCAAAACGTTTCCGACGCGCAGGTCATCGCCGGCGGAAACTACTTCTCGTGCGCCATCGAAACGGGCGGCGGCATCAAATGTTGGGGCAACAACACCTTCCAAGAAATCCCCGGGACCGGTTTGACGAAAGTGGAGTCGGCGATCACCGTTCCCGGCATCACGGGAGCCACGGCGATCACCTCCGGGGGCTACTACGCGTGCGCGCTCTTGGCCGGCGGAACGGTGAAGTGCTGGGGTAGCGGACCCGGAGCCTCGGCCCTGTTTCAGCAAGGCAACGTGCCCGTCGCTCTAAGCAACGCGGCCGACCTGATCGATCTCGCGGCGTCTTCGACCGACATCTGCGGCATCACTTCGTCTCGCACTGTCGTTTGTTGGAATGCTTCGAATCCGACGACTCCCGTGACCATCGCCAACATTCCGGCTGCGGAAGAAGTGCGCCTCGGAATTGGATTCGGCTGCGCGCGCATTCATGGCGGCGGCGTCCGTTGTTGGGGCAGCAACAGCGAAGGACAGCTCGGCGACGGGACGACGACGAACAGCAAGCCCGCCACGGCGGTCGCCGTCCAAGGCCTCACGGACGCGGCGTCGCTCTACATCGGCTACGGCGGATTCTCTTCGTGCGTGCTCACGACGGCGAAGAAGGTGATGTGCTGGGGGGATCTGGGCGGCATCTATACAAAGACTCCGACGGAGCACGCGGGCTATCCCGCAAACGCCGAATGGCTCGGGCTCTCGGGCTCGTACACCCTCGTGGGCTACTCCGCATCGAGCGGGTTTTACACGGCCAGTCTCCTCACCACCGATACGCCCGTGAAGTTCGGATCGTTTTGAGCGGGCGTTGACGCGCAGAGAAGGCTGCCAAAGAGCTTGGCGTCAACGCGCCGGAAGCAATCGGAACGGTCGGGACGTATCTCAATCTCTACGCGTGAGAATTCGCGCGCCGCGCCGAGTGCGCTGTGACAATTCGTCTCACGCGCCTTCGTCGCGAACGCGAGTAAACTATTCGCGTCATGTCATCCGACTCGCCTTCACCGCCTGCAAAGCCTTCCAGCCTTGCTCCTCGGTCACAAGATCTTCCGCTTCACGAGAACGTTCGCTTTCTCGCAGCGGCGCTCGGTAAAACGGTCGAACGACTCGCCGGTCGCGAGGCATTCGAAGCCGTCGAATCCTTGCGTCGCGCTTCTCGCGCTCGTCGACGTAAGGAAGAGGGCGCGCCGGATTTTCAGGTGCTGCTCCGGAAGGTCGAGCAGCTATCCATCGATACGCGCGCCGATGTCGCGCGTGCCTTCGCGCTCTTCTTTCTTCTCATCAACACCGCGGAACAGGTGCATCGCGTGCGCCGACGAAAAGACACGGACCAAGAACGAACGAACGCGGGCGAGCCTGCGCGTCCGACCACGCTCGTCGGAGCGTTTCGGAACCTTCGAGACAAAGGGAAGAGCGCCGACGAGATCGCGAAGATGATCGAGTCACTCGAAGTGCGTCCCGTCGTCACGGCGCATCCCACGGAGTCGACGCGGCGCACGTTGCTCGATCTCCAGGCACGCGTCGCCGAGGCGCTTCTTGCACGTGACACGGCTCCCGCGCGCGAACGCGGCGACCTCGAAAAAGCAATCGCCGCCGAAGTCGAAGTGCTCTGGCTGACCGCGGAGGTTCGTCACGACCGTCCTGGCGTCCTCGACGAAGTGAGCACGATGCTCTGGTATCTCGAAGACCGCTTCTTGCCTGCGGTCGCGCACTTGGGAGACGAGATCTCGCGCGCTTTCGAAGAAACCTTCGGTGAGGCGCGGGACATCGCGGCCCCCGTGCAGTTGGGGAACTGGGTCGGCGGGGATCGCGATGGAAATCCGAACGTCACGCCAGAAATCACGGTCGCGGCGAGCCGGCGCACGGCATTCACCGTTCTCGGGGCCTACGTTGCCGAGGTCACGACGCTGATCCGACGTGTATCGATCTCGACGCGCATCGCGCCCGTGAGCGACGAGATGCGAAAATCGCTCGATCGCGATCGCGCGGACCTTCCTGCGGTGTGGAAGGCGAACGCGCGACGCGACGAGGACGAACCATTGCGACTCAAGCTTTCGTACATCCGCGCGCGCCTCGAGGACACGCGGCGACTTTTTGCTTCGCGCGACGATGGACGTGTCGAGGTGTTTGCTGCGGCCTATCCGAAGGCCGACGACTTTCTCGCGGATCTCGATCTCGTGAGTCGAGAGCTCGATGCTGCGGGAGCGACCGAGACGAAGCGCGCGCATCTAGAGCCGCTCGTTCGGCGCGTTCGCACGTGTCAGTTCTTCGGCTACCGCCTCGACCTTCGGGACGAGTCGGACGTACATACGGCAGCGGTCGATGCGCTCGCCAAAGCGATCGGTGTACCTTCCCCCGACGCCGCTACGCTGCGCGCCGAGCTTCTTGGACGACGCCCGTACTCTTCGAGTCGCATCACGCGCGATCCCATCGCCGAGAAGCCTCTCTCGGTCCTTCGAGCAATGAGCACTCTCCAAGGCGAGCTCGGCGAGGATGCCGTCTCGACGTACATCGTTTCGATGACCCGCAACGCCGACGATCTTTTGCGCGTCCTGTTTCTGGCGCGTGAAGAGGGTCTCGTCGATCTTGCAGCCGAGCCTCCCGTGTCGCACCTCGATGTCGTTCCGCTTTTCGAAACGAACGAAGCGCTCGTCGATGCACCACGCATCATGCGCGAGCTTCTTTCCGACGAAGTCTGGCTCCGGCACCTTCGTGCACGTGGCATGCGCCAGGAGGTGATGATCGGCTACTCCGACTCCGCAAAAGACGTCGGCCTGCTGACGGCAGCTTGGGCGCTCTATCGCGCACAAGAGGAGCTCACCGCGATCTTCAAAGAGACGTCCGTCGAGCTCACGCTCTTTCACGGGCAAGGCGGCACGGTTGGGCGCGGCGGAGGATCGCCGGTTTATCGTGGCGTCATGGCGCTTCCGCCCGAGAGCGTGAACGGGCGCATCAAGATCACGGAACAGGGCGAGGTCATCTCGCAGAAGTTCGGCCTCTTGCCCCTCGCCGAGCGAAGTCTCGAGGTGCTCGTGTGCGGAACGTTGGCGGCCATGAACACGGACTTTCGCTCGAGCGTTTCGCCCGCAGAGTTCGAGAGCTTTCGCGGTGCGATGGACCGGATGTCGGAGATCGCGAAGAGCGTCTTCCGAGCGCGCGTCTATGACGACCCCACGCTCTTCCAGGAGTTTCTTGCGGTGACTCCCGTGCGCGAGCTCGTGCATGTGCATTTCGGATCTCGGCCCGCATTTCGTCCGTCGGGCGCGGGCACGATGAAGGGGATTCGCGCGATTCCATGGCAGTTCGGCTGGACGCAAACGCGACTCATGCTCCCCGGATGGCTCGGCGTGGGGAAGGGGCTTTCCGCGGTCGCGCACGAGAAGGGCGGAATCGAGCTCCTTCGTGACATGGCGAAGCGTTGGCCCTTCTTCGACGATCTTCTCGCGAAGATCGAAATGGTGTGCAGCAAAGCGGACCTCACGATTGCGCGCGCGTATGTCGAAGAGCTCGGCGGTGACATGAAGCTCTTCGAAGAGCTGAAGAGCGAGTTCGACGCGACCGTGGAGACGATCCTGAAGATTCGCGAAGCGGAGATTCTTCTCGCGGATCAGCCCGTTCTTCGACGATCGATCGCGTTGCGAAATCCCTACGTCGACCCGCTTTCGCTTCTCCAGATCGCCGCTCTCAAAGAGAAGCGCGCGCTCGACGAGAAAGATCCGAAGGTGGCCGAGCTCGATCGCATTCTCGGAACCACGTTGAACGGCGTGGCGCAGGGGATGCGCAATACCGGGTAACGGCACGAGTCGACAAATTGCGCCACTCCGGTAGAGTCATCTCTGCGAACAATGCCAGTGCGGACGCGCTTTGCTTTGACGATCCTCTTCTGCACGCTGACGGCATCGAATGCGTTTGCGCAGAGCGGGGAAGACACGCGCAAGGGCGCGGCCCAGCACTTCGCCAATGGTTCGCAAGCGTTCTCGGGCGGAGACTACCAACGCGCCGCCGACGAGTTCGAAGCGGCTTACGCGCTC
>JAHFDV010000458.1 GCA_023248815.1 Myxococcales bacterium | reverse complement strand
GGGTCTCGGCCTCGCGATCAGTCAGAGCATCGCGCAAAACGTCGGCGGGCGCATCGAAGTGCAATCGCAAGCGGGAGCGGGAACGACGTTCTCGATCTTGTTGCAGGTGTCGGCGCCAGCGTCGATTCGTCCGGCGAACATCGAGGCGCTTGCCTCTCTCTCCCCTCCTGCCGCGCACGAACGTGCCGCGAAGATCTGAGCTCGCTCAGTCGTTCTGCATCAGGCCTTTGATGCGGCCGTCCGGCATGAGCTTCACGTTTTTCGCGGCGGGCACCTTGGGCAATCCCGGCATCGTCATCATTTCTCCCGTCAGTGGGACGAGGAAGCCGGCGCCAGCTGAGAGACGCACTTCGCGCACCGTGATGAGGAAGTCTTTCGGGCGGCCCGGAATCTTCGGATCGTCCGTGAGCGAGAGCTGCGTCTTCGCCATGCAAATGGGGAGCTCTTTGCCACCGATGCTTTCGGCGCGTTCGATGTCTTTGAGCGCGCTCGCCGTAAAGACGACGTCTTTGGCGCCGTAGACGCGCTGGGCGAGGTGACGGATCTTTTCGACCGCCGGCTCGTCGAGCTCGTAGGAATATTTCGCCTTCGGGGGCGCGTCGTCCGTCGCATCGACGATCTCGGAGACGACCTTCGCGAGTGCGAGGCTACCTTCTCCGCCCTTCGAGAAACCTTCGCTACGCGCCAAACGCGCGTTGCGCTTTTTAGCGGCTTCTTCGACCAGCGCGAGCTCTTCGTCCGTGTCGTTCGGGAAGACGTTGATCGCAACGACGCACGGGAGCCCATAGAATTGCGCGTTCTCGAGGTGCTTCTCGAGATGCGAGATGCCTTGCTCGAGCGCGATCTTGTTCGGAAGCCCGGCATCTTTGACCGGCGCGCCTCCGTGCATCTTCAACGCGCGCAAGGTCGCGACGAGAACGATCGCACGCGGCCACACGCCCATCATGCGTGCTTTGAGATCGAGGAACTTCTCGCCTCCGAGATCGAAGCCGAAGCCCGCTTCCGTGATCGCGTAATCACCGAGCTTGATCGCGAGGTCCGTCGCGAGGACGCTGTTGCAGCCATGCGCGATGTTCGCGAAGGGGCCACAGTGAACGATGGCAGGCCCGCCTTCGAGCGTTTGGACGAGGTTCGGCTTCAGCGCATCGCGAAGTACCGCCGCCATTGCCGAGGACGCGCCGAGAGCGCCCGCCGTGACGGGTTTTCCCGAATACGTGTTGCCTACGACGATGCGTGAAAGACGTCGCTCGAGATCTTCGTAGCTCGTCGCGAGCGCCATGATGGCCATGACTTCGCTCGCGGCGGTGATGTCGAAGCGTTCTTCGCGCGGGCGGCCATTCGCTTTGCCGCCGAGACCGATCATGCCGCGACGCAAGGCACGATCATTCATGTCGAGGGCGCGTCCCCAAGTGATCACGCGGCTATCGAGCTCGTCTCCGTCGAACGTCTCGCGAAAGTGGAGCGCGTTGTCGATCATCGCCGAGAGAAGATTGTGCGCCGAGGTGATCGCGTGGATGTCTCCCGTGAAGTGGAGGTTGATGTCTTCGGCGGGAGTGAGCGACGCCTTGCCGCCTCCCGTCCCTCCACCCTTCACGCCGAACACGGGCCCGAGCGAGGGCTCACGAAGCGCGAGCACGGCGTTCTTGCCCATCCTGCGCAATCCCATCGCGAGCGCGATCGACGTCGTCGTCTTTCCCTCGCCCGCGGGCGTCGGGTTGATCGCCGTGACGAGGATGAGGCGCCCTTTTCCGCGCGCCGGAAGCTTCATCGCGGCGAGATCGATCTTCGCTTTGCCCTTCCCATAGAGATCGATGTGCTCTTCGAGTCCGAGCTCTTTGGCGACGTCGGTGATGGGGCGCGGGGCGAATTCCATGCGCGCAATCTGTCATGCCTAGTGGCTCAAAAAAAGGTGCATCGAGCACCTCGACATCACGTGTAGCGCTTGGTGAAGAGCTCGCGGATCTTCGGGAAATCTCGAGCCATTCCCAACGTGTGATCCGCATGTCCATGCGCGTAGCCATTGCCGATCACGAGATCGACGTCTTTCCCGACGCCTTCGGCTCCCAGCGCGGCTTTCGTGAAGCTCGTCGACATCGCGAAAAAATAGGCCGTGCCGCGATCGCGTACGGGCAAGATCGCGCTCATCTCCGTGTCTTCGACGTTGACGCAGCTGAAGCTGATGTCGACTTCTCCGCCGGCGGCACGCATGACGTCTTCGCGCACCTTCGTGGGATCGCGCGCGTCGATCGAAAGCACTTCATCGCAGAAGCCGAGGTCGCGCAGATCGCTCGCATAGCGATCATGGCTCTCGACGCCGATGACCTTCCCCGATGCGCCGACCTGCCGACGCGCTTCGGCTGCGCAGAGGATTCCACTCTTGCCGCCCGCGCCGAGCACGAGCACCGTTGCTCCCGGTTTCGCGAGACGTGCGACCTGGGGAGCCGCCCCCGCCACGTCGAGCATCGCGAGCGCAAGACGCTCTTCGAGATCGCGCGGCAAGATCGCGTACGCCCCGGATGCAAAGAGGACACCCTCTCCTTCGACGTCGATTTGCGCGCTCTCCTTTCGTACCGCTTTCACGCGATCGATACGCAGCGGTGTCAGCGAAAGCGAGACGAGCGTCGCGATGCGATCGCCCGCGCGGAGCTTCTCGACGTCAGGATGATCGATGGAGACCTCGACGACGCGCCCGAGCAACATGCCGCCGGAACCCGTGACAGGGTTGTGCTGTTTTCCTCTCTCGGCGATCGTTTCGAGGATGCGATCTTCGACGGGACGCCGCGGCTCGGCCTCTTCCATCTGCCGAAAGCTCGCCGCATCGATGTTGAGCGTCTCGACGGAAAAAAGGAGCTCTCCACGGAAAAGACGCGAAAAGTCGTTGTCGAGGCTCCTCGCGGGCTGCGGAAGCGAACCTTTTGGGTCGATCGAGCGGTGGGTGCCAAAAGGATCGCCCGAAGCCACGCGCACCCTATTTTTCATGGCCATCGTTATGCGCGAAGGCACCTCGAACTGTCAAAGAATGGCCTCCATGAGGGAGAGTTTTGATCACGTCTCTTGACCATCTCCGTCGAGAATCGTTACTCTTTTCACTTAGGTCATCGCCATGCAAGATTCCTCCTCAAAAGCGCCAGGACCGCGCAACGCCAAGGGCTTCGTCCTGCGCTTCATCAGCGGGAAGTACCAAGGCGGCGAGTTCCCGATTTCCACGGACAAACAGATCATCGTCGGCCGCTCGAGCGACCTCGACATGGTCCTCGTCGAAGACATGGTGAGCCGCAAGCACGCGAAGATCGCGATGCAAACCGACGGCATCTGGATCGAAGATCTCGGTTCCACCAACGGCACCTTCGTCAACGGCGAGAAGATCAAGAAGTCGAAGCTGAAGGAGGGTGATCGCATCCTCATCGGCACGAGCATCCTGAAGCTCATGTCCGGCGAGGCGGGGCGCGCAGCTCCGAGCCAAACGGAAGCGAAGCGCGAGCTCGGCGAACGCGATGCGAGCTCACGCACGCAGCAAGGCCGCACGATGTCGGGCAGCATCGAGGAGATTCCCCTCCCCGACTTGCTCCAGCTCTTCGGCTCTTCGAAGAAGAACGGCGTGCTCGTCGTTCGCACCGAGCACGATGTCGGCAAGATCTATCTCCGCAAGGGAAACATCTACTACGCCAACATCAACGACCTCGACGATGTGCCCGCAGACAAGGCCGTTTATCGCCTCCTGACGTGGACGACCGGCTACTTCGATCTCGAGCCACCAGATGACCGCACCTGGCCGAACGAAGTCGATCTCGGAGTTCAAGAAGTCTTGATGGAAGGCTTCCGCTTGATGGACGAGTTCAACCGCGTGAAGGAGGAGCTCCCCGAGCTTTCTTCGACCCTCGTGGTGACCGCCCCTCTGACGGCGCAACTTCGCAATCTGTCGCCCGAAGAGCTCGATATCTTCCAGGCCATCATCAACTCGACGACGGTCGAGTCCGTGATGAACAAGTCGTCGCTGGCCGACGTGCAAACGGCCGAGATCCTCAAGAAGCTCATCAAAGAAGAATACGTCCACGTCGAGTGAGCTCGGGCAAGAGCGCGCCTTCGTTCGTAATGGCGACAGCCTTTTCGGTTGTCGCCATTTTTTCGTTCGCCCATTGCTCGGATGATTCGAACGCCGCAAGCGATCGGCTAGACGCAGCCGAATCGGTGAGCGATGCCTCGGCGAACGACGCCGCAAAGATTCAGACCGACGGCGCGACGAACGATGCTCCCCTTTCGACCAATGTCGCTTTCTTCGACGACTTCGAAGCACCGGCGATCGATACCGTGAAGTGGAAGGCCCTTGGATTCGAGGGCAATCAGCAGCCTGTCACCGCCACGGCGACGATCACGACGGATCAAGTGCACTCCGGAACGCGTGCGCTTCGCATTCAAGACGGCTTTCTCGAAGCTGCGGTGCCGAGCGCGACTTTCTACGGACGCGTCTTCACGTACTTCACCGCAGAGCCCGGCACGGGACACTGGGTGGGCTGGAACGGCGTCGGTCCCGGTTCAGGCGGCGGGCAAAAGACCGAAGTGCGCTACGGCGGACATTTCGGAATCTTGGAAGCGAATTACTTCGGCAACGACGACGAAGTGATCAGCGATCCCAAGGGCTACTGCGCCCCCACGTGTGACAACGGGGTCGTGATGCCGATCGGCAAATGGTCCTGCGTCGAATTCTACTACGGCAAAGACGAGATCCGTTTTTGGCTGAACGGCACGGAAGTCACGACGCTCCATGTCACCTCGTGGAAGAACAAGAGCGCGCCGTGGTCGCCGGCGTACGATCACGTGCGGATCGGCTTTCACAACTTCCAAGGCGACTCGTCGAAGCCCGTTTATTACGACGACGTGGCGTTCGATTCGAACCGCATTGGGTGCGCCCGCTGACCCGCCGCTACTTCGAAAACTTCAACTCGATGTAGTAGCCGCGGTTGGCTTCGAGCGTTTGGTTCTCACCTGCGCCGCTCCGCACGATCCAATAGTTGCCGGCCACGCCGACCTTCACCTTCGAAGACATCACGAAGTCGCCGGGGCGATCCAT
>JAHFDV010000112.1 GCA_023248815.1 Myxococcales bacterium | reverse complement strand
AGAAAGCCGCGGAGGCGAAGGCCGACGAAGCGGCGAAGGCCGCCAAAGAAGCCGAAGCCAGCGCCGCCAAGGCGAAGGCCGAAGCCGACGCGAAGTCCAAAAAGGCGCTCGCGGATCTCCAGGCCCGTTACCAGAAGGAAATCGACGCTTCGTCGCGCAAGGCGACCTACCTCAAGGAGAAGGCCGCAAAGGCGACCGGCACCGCGAAGAAGAACGCCGACGCTGCCGTTGCCGAGCTCGACACCCGCGCCGCCGCTGCGAAGGCGAGCCTCGACAAGCTCGCGGCGAGCTCGGAAACGACGCTCGACGCCGCGAAGACGCAGGTCGAAGCCGACATCTCGGCGCTCGGCAAGTCCGTCGAGTCCCTCGAAAAGACCATCACGAAGTAAGCGGAGGCACCCATGGCTCAGTTCGAACACAACTCGGAAAAGTTCGGTTACATCAACCTCGAAGAGCTCGAAGGGGCGCAAGATGCCTTGAAGAAGCTCGGATACGAAGTCGGGACGGTCGACGGCAAAGACGGTCCGAACACGCAAAAGGCGGTTCGCGCGTTCCAAGCGCACGTCGCCATCGGCATCGACGGCATCGTCGGTCCCGAGACGCGCGCAGCTCTCGTCACCGAGCTCGCAAAGCAGTCTGAAGAACAGCCGGCTTCGTAAGCGTTCCTAGATCCGAGAGCTGAGCTACCCATGCCTCAGGGCTGGTTCGTTCAGCTCTCGCGATCGGCCTCGCCGGTGCGGCGGTGGATTCTTCCCTTTGGACACGATCCCGCCTACGGTTGCGCACGCGTTTTTCGGCTCAATTCGAGCCGTTCGAACGAGGAGGCACCATGTTGAGCACTACGCTCCCCGTTTTCGGTTCTGCCCTGCTGCTCGCGATCATGGTGGCGGCCGGATACACCTTTTCTGTCGGCATCTTGGCCGGCGCAACCGAGCGACCGAGGCTCCTTGCTTCTGCAAGGTCCGGGCTCTTTGGAACGATTGCACTCGTCGCCGTCGCCGTCCTCACGCTCGCCTACGCGTTCGTCTCGCACGACTTCCGACTCCGGTACGTCGCGCACTACTCGGATCGCTCGATGCCGCTCACCTATCTCGTCACCTCACTCTGGGGTGGACAAGACGGGTCGCTCCTTTGGTGGCTCTTTCTTTTGTCGCTCTACATGGCGGCGACGATGCGACGCTTTCCGAAGAAGCACGTTCAGCTGCAGCCGTACGTCATCGCCACGTTCTCGGCCGTCGCGATCTTCTTTTGCGTGCTGATGATCTTCGCCGCGAATCCTTTCGAAGTGAGCGTCGCGGGCGCGCGTCCCGATGGCGACGGGTTGAATCCACTTCTCCAAAACTTCTACATGGCGATCCATCCGCCGAGCCTTTACGTAGGATTCGTCGGCGCCACCGTTCCCTTCGCGTTCGCGATCTCGGCGCTCGTCACCGGTCGTCTCGACACGGGATGGTTTACGGCAGCGCGACCCATCACGATGTTCTCGTGGCTCTTTCTCGGCATCGGCAACTTGCTCGGGATGCTCTGGGCGTACGAGGAGCTCGGCTGGGGCGGATACTGGGCATGGGACCCGGTCGAAAACGCCGCCTTCCTACCTTGGCTCACGACGACCGCCTTCATCCATTCCGTGATGATTCAGGAGCGTCGCGGGATGCTGAAAGTGTGGAACGTGTTTCTCGCCTGCCTCACGTTCTTCATGACGATCTTCGGGACGTTCCTGACACGCTCGGGCACCATCGCGAGCGTCCACAGCTTTGCCCAAAGCTCGATCGGAACCTACTTCGTCTACTTCCTCGGCCTCATCGCCGCGGTGTCGGTCACGCTCGTGCTCTACCGCTGGCCCGAGCTGCGTGATCTCCCGCCGACGCCCAAGCTCCGCAAGGCTGCCCTCTTCTCGGGCTGGACGATCATCGCGATCACGGCTCCCGGCATTTGGCTCCTTCTCGGCAACGCCAACATGGGTGCGGCAGGTCGCGTTCTCGCCGGCTCCGTGGCGTGCGGCTTCGCGGCCTATGCGGGCGTCGAGCTCGTCTATCGGCGCATGACGAAGGACTTGAAGCTCATCTCGAAGCGTCCGCGTTTCGAGTCGCTGATGTCCCGCGAGTTCACGTTCATGCTGAACAACTGGGGGCTCCTCTCCTTCATGCTGTTCGTCCTCGTCGCAACGACGTTCCCGATGATCAGCGAAGCGCTCTGGAACGAAAAGGTGACGGTCGGCCCTCCCTATTACAACGCATGGGTCCAGCCGCTCGGCATCCTCATCTTCGCGATGATGGGTTGCGGCACGCTCTTCGGTTGGAAAAAGACGAGCAAGGAAGCCTTCCGACGCGCCGCGCGCATTCCCGTCGCGGCGTTCGTGACGACCTTCGTGCTCCACCTCGCCATTGGTAAGGCGATTGGCTTCCCCGCCGTCGTCTTCAGCCCGCCGATTTATCCGGGCGCGCTCGGCAGCATCCTTCGCGGCTTCAACGCCGTGACGCCGCTGCTCGCCGTGTCGCTGGCGGCGTTCAACATCTCGATCACGATTCAAGAGTTCGTGTTGCTCTTCCGCGCACGCGCGAAGACCGAAGCGAAGAACGGTGAACGCCGTGAAGGCTCTCCCGTCGTTCGCGCGTTGCTCTTCCCCGTCACCTTCGTGACGACGCTCCTCACGATGTCGCTCTCGTCGCGCCGTCGCTACGGCGGCTATCTCGCGCACCTCGGGCTCGCCGTCATGATTCTCGGCTTCACGGGCAAGTCGTGGAACGTCGATCACGAAACGACGCTCTCCCCCGGGCAGACGTATCAAATCGACGACTACACGCTCACCTACGTCGGCAAGCGCATGGAAGTCGACAACGCGAAGCGCATGGTCTTCGCCGACGTGCAGGTCTCGCAAAAAGGGAAAGACCGCGGCGTCCTTCACCCCGCGAAGTTCATCTACAAAAAGGCGCCAGAATCTCCGACGACCGAAGTGTCGATGATGCACTCGATCCGTGACGACCTCTATCTCGTCGTCGGCACGGTGAATCCCGAGACGGGCGTCGCTTCGCTGCAAATTCACGAAAACATCTTGGTGCCGTGGATCTGGTTCGGCTTCATGATCCTCTTCTTCGGAAGCATCGTGTGCATGTGGCCCGAAGCCGTCCCCGAAGAGTCGCGCTCGTGGCGCATGGTGCGAGGACTCGCAGGTACGACAGGGTCGATGATCTTCGGCGTGGTCCTCGCGACGATGCCGATGGATGCCCACGCGCAAATGGCAGGAACGTCGTCCCTCCACGCAGGCACGGTCCAGATCGACGACCCCACCGAAAAAGAGATCTTCACGGGCCTCCGCTGCATGTGCGGCGGCTGTGCACGCGACCTTCTCTCTTCTTGCGCCTGCGAATGGGCTCAGAGTGCTCGCGAGAAGGTTCGCGCGCGCCTCAAAGCGGGCGATGCCAAGGACGCGATCGTCCTCGATTACGCCAAAGAGTACGGCAACTCCTCCCTCGCGATTCCGCCGAACACGGGCGGATTGCGTGCGATCTACATGCTTCCGCTCGGGCTCATCGCCGTGGGCGGCGTCGCAATGTTCATCGTCGTGCGAAGGTGGTCACGCACGAAGGCAGCGCCGAAAGGGCGCGCGGGAGACGGCGGAAACGGAGCCTCTGGCGACGGTTCTTCGAAGCCGACCCAAAAAGACGAGTACGATGCGCGCCTCGACGAGGCTCTGAAAGATCTCGATGGCTGATTCGACGACACGCGAACTAGAAGAAGCGCGCGCACGCGCATCGAGTGATTTCGAACGAAAGACGGCGCGGCGTCTTCGGCGATTTCTGCCGCTCGCCGCGATCGCTCTCGGGCTCCTCGCCTTCTTCGTGAAGGGCCTCGCTTTTGCGATTTTGGTGCTCACCGCGGGCGCGCTCCTCTTTGCGATCTTCGAGCTTTGGTGGAGCCTGCGGACGCTCGCGGGCGACGCGCCCATCGAGACCGAGTTTTTGACGGAGAGCCTCGCGAGCAATGTCGTCGCGCTCGAAGAGCAGAAGCGTGCCGTCTTGCGCACCCTGAAAGATCTCGAGCACGAGCGTTCGATCGGCCGTCTCACCGACGCCGACTTCGAAGAGCTCTCCGCGACGTACCGCGAAGAAGCGAAAGACGTTCTGCGAAAGCTCGACGCTGTCGCGGGTGGCGACGAAGCCGCGATGAATGAAGCCGAATGGCTCGTCGGGAATCGTCTCGAAAAAATCTCGCGCGCGAATGCTCCCGACAACAGCGACGTCTGGTTCGCGCAAGACGTCTCCGAAAAAGTGAGCGCCGCCAAACGTCGCTCTTCGGAAGCGAAAGAGGCCGCCGCCGCCAAGGCGAGTGAAGGCGGACTCCCCGCTGCGGGGAACGACTCCGCGGACGACATCACCGCCGACAACGCGACGGGCGATGATCCGCTCCCACCGAGCCCGATCACCATCGGTGAAAAAGCACTCGACGAGAAAGCTCTCAGCGAAAGAGAGCAACGCGCCGCCAAGACGACGCGAACGTGCACCTCGTGCGCGACCGTGAACGACACCGACGCCGCGTTTTGCAAAAAGTGCGGGAAAGCGATCGGGGCCCATGTCGAATAAGCGCGCTCACCTTCTGACCCTCGCGTGCCTCTCGTTCGCCGCGTCGTCGTCTGCGCAGGACATTCCGTCCGCCAAGCCCGGTCAAACGGCGAAGCCCATCTCTACGTCGAGCGTTGCGCGTCCTTCCGCGACGGTCGCTCCTCCGTCGACGTCTTCTTCCGCTGCGACGCCTTCACCGACGACGCGCCCGGGCGTGGATGCAGGCGCTCCCAAAACTGTTTCCCTCAAGAATGGGGGCGACGCTGGCGTGACGAGCGTCGCGATGCAGCCGTCCGACGAGCAGCAACAGATGCCGCACAACCATCCTTCGATGGATGAGATCACTGGGCGTCCAGGCATCCCCGCCGATGGAGTCGAGGAGACGACCGCCCTCCCCGCCGGCACGATCGTCATCGAGCTTCGCGACGTGAACGAGCAACCGCGACCCGGCGCGTCGATCACCGTCGGCAAGATCGAACAATCGATCGCGAAAGGCGAGAGCCGCACGCGCGAAGAGCTGACGACCGATGCGAGCGGCAAGGTCATCCTCCAGAATCAGGCCTCGGGAAGCGGCTTCGCGTATCGCGTCTCTACAAAAAACGGCCCGGCGACGTACGCGGCGCGCCCGTTCAATCTCCCGCAAGACAAAGGCGTGCACGTCGTTCTCCACACGTACGAGACGACGACGAGCCTCGAAGACGCGGTGATCTTGACGGGCCTCGTGCTCGTCGCCGAGCTCCGCGAAGATCGCATTCAGCTCGACGAAGTACTGACGGTCGCCAATCGCGGCCGCACGGCGTGGGTTCCCGACGACGTCATCCTCGAGCTTCCTCCGGAGTTCACCGCATTGACGGCGCAGCAATCGATGAGCGATCAGGGCATCGATCCCGTCCCAGGAAAAGGCGCTCGCCTCAAAGGCACGTTCGCTCCGGGTCAGCACCAAGTGGAGTTCCGCTGGCAGCTCCCGCGCGGCAACGGTTGGGAGCGCATTCTCGAAGGCGCATTCGATCTCAAGTCGGGGCACAGCGGAAGTGGCGCATCGATCACGATCGGCGCGTCACCTCATCTTGCCAAGGTGCAAGCCGTCGCCGCCGTGGGCGATCCCATCAAGTTCTCTGCGACGGGCTTTCCTGCGGCAGTCGTGCGCTTCGGGCAAAACGGCGATCGCCTTCTCGTCACACAGCGCGAGCTGCAAATGGGCGATCCTCCGCTCAAGGAAATCCAGCTCGAGATCAGCGATATCCCGGGACCGGGCCCTTGGCCCTTCTACGCAACGATGCTCACGATCGCGTTCGTCGGGCTCGGCGTCTACGCGCAGACGAAGCGCGAACGCGTGAAGGCTTGGTTCAAGACCGACGAAGCGAAGCATTCCGAAAAAGACGATCTTCTTCGCGAGCTCGACGAGCTCGAGACCGCCAAACGCAAAGACGAAGTCGGGCCGAAGACCTACGAGCGCGCCAAGCGCGAGATCACGCAAGCGCTGGCGCAGGTGATTCAACGCGATCGCGCCGAGGAGCTCTCGACTGTAAAGCCCGCGCGCAAGAAGTCGAAACGCTCGAAAGACGCGTGATCCTGCATGACGGACTCGCCTTCAAGTAAACCACGACGCGGAATCCTCGCGATCCTGGCGATCGTCGGCGCGCTTCTTTTCGCAGTCGATTTGCACTTTGCACGCGCTCTCGCGCGAGCGAATGCGGGAGGCGCCGATCTCCTTCGCAGCGTCTCCTTCGCCCTCGTTCCCGCTGGCCTCGTCGCTGCGGGGTGCTTTCTTTTCGTGCTCGTTCGCAAGCCGCGGACGCGCAAAATCGTGCGCGCGGTCGTCCTCGTGTCCCTCGCCGCGGCTCTTTTGGACTTGGTGCTTTTGAACGCCCTTCTGAACTAGGGCGGCCCACACACCAGCGTTTCACGCGCAGGGCATTCCGCGCACCCTTTTCATTTTTCGAAGTTTCTCACGCGTGAACCATTACGCTCCGGGCCCATGAGCGAGTCTCCTCACGCGCACGAAGTGTCCGACGCCCCTCCTCCGGTGAGTCTGAGCCCCGGACGCGATCACTCACCGCTCATGCGCGTGATCACGGTCGCCCTTCTCGTCGGCGCGGGCCTCATGCTGGCTCCGCTTTGGGTGGCGCTCGTGCTGGCAGCGTGGGTGACGAATCTCGCGCGGCCTCTTCATCGCAAAATCGAGAAGCGCCTCCATGGTCGCGCTTGGGCGGCGTCGGTGCTCGTCCTCGGGCTCGTGCTCGGACTCGTGACACCCATCATTCTCATCATCGTTTCACTCGTCGGTGAGTCGAAGCAACTCGTCGAAACGTTGCGTGGGTCGACGACGGCCAAAGAGTTTCTCACGGGCTTCGTCGGTCAGGGCGCGGGCGGCGCTGAGCAAAGCTTGAGCTTGAAGCATCTCGATCCCGCGCGGCTCATTCAGCTCGCACGGGAGCACGGCCCGGGCGGTTGGAACACGCTCAGCGCCGTTTCTGGCGCGCTCGCAGAGTGGACCCTCGCGCTCTTCGTATTTCTCTGCGCCGCCTATGCGTTCCTCGTCGACGGCGAGGCCTATTACAAGTGGCTCGCCGATCATTCGCCGATGGGACGCGTTCGCTTTCATCGCCTCGCCAACGCGTTCAACGAGTCGGGACACGGTCTCGTCATCGGCATGGGCCTCACGGCGCTTGCGCAAGGCGTCCTCGCGACGATTGCCTACGTCGTGCTCGGTGTTCCGCAGTGGCTGATTCTCGGATTGATGACGACCTTCGCCGCGCTCATTCCGTCTTTCGGAACGGCCATCATCTGGTTGCCCATCGCTGCAGGACTCTTTCTCACGGGGCGCACGACGTCTGCGATCATTCTCGTCGTCGTCGGCACCGTCGTCATCGGTTCCGCCGACAACCTCCTTCGTCCCGTTCTCTCGCGTTACGGAAAGCTCGAGCTGCCTTCGATTCTCATTCTCGTTTCGGTGTTCGGCGGGCTCGCCGTCGTTGGGCCTTCAGGACTCTTTCTCGGGCCTCTCCTCGTTCGTCTCGGCAAAGAAGCGCTCCTCATTGCGAAAGACGACGGGCTCTTTTGATGACCATCGTCGTGCCGCTCGTGCTCTTCGCGCTGATCGCCGCGGTGCTCTTCGGGATCAGCCGGATGATTTTTAAATGAAAATTGCGCGCCTCTCGAAGTGACTCTGAAGCGGGAATTTCTCCGTCCCGACTGGCAACTTCCGCCCCGAGTCCCTTTGGGGAACACTGTGGACACGAGGGGGGCTTCCCACGGGAAAACCCTATGGGGAGACGCTATCGGGCTTTTCCCCACCCTCACACACGAAGGCTTCCCCAGTTTCCACACGGCACTTTCGCTCTGAACCGCCGAACATCCTTTTGGAAATCGTTCTCTCCCCGGATCCCCCAGGGCCTATCGACACTACTAAGATCTTCATTTAAACAGATCAGATAGAAAGAAGGGCTCTCTTGGAATTTACGGCTGCCAAAAAAGATCTCCTGAAGATGGTCACCCGAATGCAGGGTGTCGCCGAGCGGAAAAGCACGATGCCGATCCTCTCGAACATTCTTTTGGTCGCCGAGGGTCCGAGCACGCTGAGACTTCAAGCGACGGATCTCTATCTCGCGATCGCGGGCAAGGTGACGGCCGACGTGAAGAAGCCGGGCAGCGTTGCAGTGCCCGCCAAAGAACTTCTCGAGCGCATCAAAATGATGCCCGAAGGTGCGATTCACGTGACGGCAGCCGATGGCGCGCAGACCGTGCTGAAGTCGTCAGCGAGCGCGCGTCGCTACACGCTTCGTGGAATGCCCGGTGACGAGTTCCCGCCACTTCCTTCGCCGGCAGAAGGTGCGCCTTCGTTGTCGCTCGAAGTTCGCGTTCTCCAAGAGCTCATCGCACGCACGCACTTTTCGGTTTCGTCGGACGAGACGCGCCCGCACATCAACTCGGCACTCTTCGAGTGGGAAGGCGACATCGTGCGCATGGTCAGCACGGACGGCCACCGTCTTTCGAAAATGGACGTGAAGGTCGCAGGCCGTCAGGCGACGGCAACGATGCTGATTCCATTGAAAGCGATTCAGGAGCTACGCAGGCTCGCAGAAGAGCTGGCGGCAGAATCTCCGAAAGATGCGAAAGAGCCGCCGACCATCGAGATCACGCAGAGTGGTCCCAACGCGTTCTTCCAAGCAGGCGGCATGGTGTTCAGCGTCAAGCTCGTCGACGCGCAGTTTCCGCCTTACCTACAGGTCATCCCGCAAAACGCCGACAAGAAGATTCGCATTCCGCGTGCAGCCTTCGCCGACGCTCTCCGCGCCGTTTCGATTGCCGCAAGCGAGCGCACGGGTGGCGTGAAGCTCGGCATCGGGAACTCCACGATGCGCATCACGAGCGAGTCTCCCGAAAGCGGCGATGGCTTCGACGAAGTGCCCGTCGACTACAAAGGTCCGAACCTCACGATCGGATTCAACGCGAAGTACTTCTTGGATGTGCTCGCAGCGCTTCCCGACGAAGAAGTCTGTTTGCTGCTCAGCGGCGAATTGGACCCGGCGGTGATTCGTCCCGGCAACGAACAAGACTTTCTCGGCGTCGTCATGCCGATGAAGATCTAGCTCGTTCGGTCACGAAGCCCTTTGCCTCCCACGCGTGTCCTCGCGCGTGAATGAACGCGGTGATTGAGCTAACGTCTCGCGCATGACCGCGACGTCGCGAATTCTCTCGCTCGACGTCGCCGACTTTCGAAACCTCGAGACGGGCCCGTTCGTTCCCGCCAAGGGATTCAATCTCGTCGTAGGGGAAAACGGTCACGGCAAGACGAATCTCCTCGAAGCGCTCTACGTAGGGCTGACGACGAAGAGCTTTCGAGCGCACAAGCTCGGTGAAACGATCGCTCGCGGAAAAGAAGCAGCCCGCGTACGGGTTCGCATCGAAGCAGATGGAATTACGCGAGAGCAACGAGCCAATCTCGGATTCTCGGGGCGCTCGTTTCTCATCGACGAAAAACGTCCCGACACGTACGCGACCTATGCGAGCAAGACGCCGCTCGTGCTCTTTCATCCGGGGGAGCTCGAACTCTCGCAAGGCGGAGGCGCGCATCGCCGAAAGTTGCTCGATCGTTTGCTGCTCTATGTGGCTCCGATGGCGACGAGTGCGCTCACGGCCTACGCAAAAGTTCTCCGCGAACGGCAATCGCTTCTCGAGGAAGGCACCGCGGGCGATCGCGAGCTCGTCACGTTCGAAGAGCTGCTCGTTCGATATGGACGCGAGGTCGAGCGCGCGCGTCGTGAAATCTTCGGTCTTCTCGCGCCGCAAGCCGTGGCCGCATTTCGTCGCTTCGGCTCTCCGGGAAAAATGCTCGCGCTCGATTATCTGACGAACGTTCCTGAAGACGACGAAGCCTATCTCCGAATGTTGCGCGTTAATCGAAGCGTCGATGCGCGGCGATCTTCGGCGAGCATCGGACCTCATCGCGACGACTTGGTGCTCTCACTCGATGGCGCTCACGCGCGAGGCTTTGCGTCGCAAGGGCAACATCGCGCGCTCGTGATGGCGCTGAAGATGGCCGAAGTGGGCGTGCTCGAAGCGAAGTACGGAACGGCGCCGATCTTCTTGCTCGATGATCTTTCGAGCGAGTTCGATGCGGCACGTCTGACGGCGCTCCTCGAGGCGCTCGCCGAGCGCGACGCGCAGATGTTCGTGACGAGCACGCGCAAAGAGCTCTTCGCCGAAGCGCTCCGCCATGAGGATGCGCGCGCCTTCGAGATGACGAACGGCCACTTGGAGACCGTTTCTGGAGCGTGAAATTTCGAAGATCTTCGCGTCGCCGGAGGAGAATTCACGAGGCGAAAATGGGCGCGGTTTTTTCGATGAGCGCTCCGTCATAAATCTTCGAGATTGCAGGCGAAAAAAAGGTTTTGCGGCACTAGGCGCTCGCAGTGAAAGAGGCTAAGCTCCGCTTCCCCTTCGAGAGCCCTCTGTTCTTGAAAGATATCAAGGATTTAGCGAACGCATGACGCAGTCTTCCGAACCCGCGCAACCGCCAGCCGCCCCCATGACCTACGACAGCTCGTCGATCAGCGTTCTCGAAGGCCTCGAGGCAGTGCGCAAGCGCCCCGGCATGTACATCGGCGACGTGCACGACGGCTCGGGATTGCACCACCTCGTGTGGGAAGTCGTCGACAACGCGGTCGACGAGCACCTCGGTGGCTTCTGCGACGAGATGCGCATCACGATCCATTTCGACGGCTCGCTTTCCTGCGAAGACAATGGTCGCGGTATTCCTGTCGGCATCATGCCGGACCGCGGCGTCAGCGCCGCTGAAGTCGTCATGACCGTGCTCCACGCGGGCGGCAAATTCGATCACGGAAGCTACAAGGTCAGCGCGGGGCTTCACGGCGTCGGCGTCTCAGCGGTCAACGCCGTCAGCGAATGGCTGCGCGTCGAGATCAAGCGCGAAGGCCATGTGCACTACCAAGAGTTCCGCCAGGGCGTGCCCCAAGCGCCGCTCAAGGTCATCGGCGACACGGACAAAACGGGAACGAAGATTTCGTTCAAGCCCGACGCGACGATTTTCACGACGACCGAGTTCCAATTCGAAACGCTCGCGAGTCGCCTGCGTGAGCTCGCGTTCTTGAACGCAGGCTTCGTGATTCAATTCACCGACGAGCGCGAGCCCGGTGAAGACGGCAAAGGTCGCCACGAAACGTTCGTATATCGCGGCGGAATCAGCGAGTTCGTCGCGCTACTCAACAAAACCAAAGAGCCCATCCACGACAACGTCATCACGATCGTTGCCGAGCAAGCTACGGAGTCCGGCATTCCGATTCAGGTCGAGCTCTCGCTGCAGTGGAACTCGAGCTACGGCGAATCGATTTTCCCGTACACCAACAACGTCCACAACAAGGACGGCGGCACGCATCTCACGGGTCTGAAGGCCGCGCTCACGCGCGTGTTCAACACGTACGGTACGGCGCAGAATCTTTTCAAAGAAGTGAAGTCGGGTCTCTCGGGCGAAGACATTCGTGAAGGCCTCACGGCCGTCATCAGCGTGAAGCATCCCGATCCGTCGTTCGACTCGCAGACGAAGTCGAAGCTCGTCTCTTCCGAAGTGAAGGGCATCGTCGAGACGATCGTCGGTGACAAGCTCAGCCGCTTCTTCGAGGAGACGCCGAGCGTCGCGCGTAAAGTTCTCGAAAAGGCGCTGCTTGCTGCGAAGGCACGCGAAGCCGCGCGCAAAGCTCGCGAAGTCGTGCGCAAGGGCTCGCTCGATTACTCGACGCTCTCGGGCAAGCTCGCCGATTGCCAATCGCGCGATCCCGCGACGACCGAAATCTACATCGTCGAGGGAGACAGCGCCGGCGGCTCCGCAAAGCAGGGCCGCAATCGAAAGTTCCAGGCGATCCTTCCGCTCAAAGGAAAGATCCTCAACGTCGAACGCGCACGCCTCGATCGCATGCTTTCGTCCGCCGAGATCGGCACGCTGATCGCGGCGCTCGGTTGCGGCATCGGTCATCCGGATCAGGGCGGCAACTTCGACATCGAGAAGCTTCGCTACCACCACATCGTCTTGATGACGGACGCCGACGTCGACGGAAGTCACATCCGCACACTGCTCCTGACGTTCTTCTATCGTCAGATGCCGCAGATCATCGAGCGCGGTTATCTCTACATCGCGCAGCCGCCGCTCTATCGCGTGCGCCGCGGAAAGAAAGACATCTACTTGAAGGATCAGCCCGCGCTCGATCGCTTCTTCCTCGAGCATGGCGTCGAAGGCCTCACGGTTCGCGCCACCAAGGGTGGATCCATCTCGGGAGAGCCGCTCCTTCGTTTCGCCGAACGCCTCCGCATGTTCCGTCGTGCGCTCTCGAAGATCGATCGCCGCGCCGACAAGAAGATCATCGCCTCGTGGATTCGCGCGACGGGCATCGGCCGCGAAGAGCTTCGTGAGCGAAAGCGCGTCGAAGAGTCGGTGAAGATTTTCCGCGAGCATCTCGAGAAAAAGTTCCAAGACATCTTCCCGATCACGGTAGACGTCGGCTGGGAGACGGAGCACGGAGCCGCCACGGTCCGCATCACACCGCGAGCCGGATCCGCAGCACGCGCGTCCATCATCGACTGGGCGCTCGTCACTTCCGCAGAATACGAAGAGCTCTATTCAATCGAACAAGACGTCCGCGCGCTCGGCACGCAGCCTTTCTACGGAAAGGGGCTTGCTCGCAACGGGACCGATGGCGACGAAGACGATACGAAGAACGAGACGGAGCTCGAAGACGCGGACGCGCTTTGGGATTACATCGATGCGCGTGGTCGCAAGGGCGCCGGCGTGCAACGCTACAAAGGTCTCGGTGAGATGAACCCAGAGCAGCTCTGGGAAACGACGCTCGATCCGGATGCACGCGTGATGCTCCAAGTTCGCGTGGACGACGTCGTCGAAACCGATCAGGTCTTCACGATCTTGATGGGCGACCAGGTCGAACCGCGCCGCGAGTTCATCGAAGAGAACGCGCTCAGCGTGAAGAACCTCGACATCTGAAAAGTGTGCGAGCGGCTCTCCAGTAGCGCGCGCTCTAGCAGCGAACGAAGCTTGAGTCGCACCGGTTCAATGAGAGAACTCTGAGCGGATCGCATCGATCGCGAAGTCGATCTCTTCGCGCGTGATCACGAGCGGCGGCGCGAGACGCAACGTGTGCTCGTGCGTCTCTTTGACCAAGACGCCGCGCCTCATGAGCGCTTCCGAAATGCGCCGACCACTTCGTTCTCCAAGCGAGAGCTCGACACCGGCCCAGAGACCTCTTCCGCGAACTTCCTTCACACCTTTGCCGACGAGCTTCTGCAGCTGCGCGTGGAGATGCGCTCCCAGCTCTTTTGAGCGCGCTTGAAATTCTCCCGTGCGGAGA
>JAHFDV010000457.1 GCA_023248815.1 Myxococcales bacterium | reverse complement strand
CCAAGCTCGCAAAGCGAATCGGACCGCGATCTGGAGGCGCAGCCGATCCGGCATCTGTTCCCGTATCTGGAGTGCCAGCATCGGCGACCGCGCCAGTGTCGGGAAAGAGCACCGAGCTCGGGATGATCTGCTTCGCAATACTGGGCGACCACCAAGAGAGTTGAGCCACGGCACCGCCAGTCTTCTCGTAGTACTCGAGCTTGATCGACACCTTCTGTCCCGCCGTCAGCGCAATCGTTCCTGCGTTGTCGACCGACGCGTGGTCCGTCCAGTTGTCGATGATCTTCTGACCGTTCACCCAAAGACGAACCCCGTCGTCGCTGCGCGTGGCGAACGTGACCGTCTCGGTTCGCGCGGGAAGAATCTGCCCCGTCCACCGCACGCTGAAGTTGTCGGCGGGAACACTCGCCCCCGTCGGAGCCGCGGTTCCCCAATCGAAATTCACCGTCGCATCCGTGCGCATTGCGGCTGGTGAGTCGAAGTTCACGCCAGCGAAGTATTGCGCGCGAAGCCCGGTGCCGATGGCAGCGGGCGCGGTGTAGCCAACGGAGAATTTGGGGCGATTGTCGGTCGCTGCCGATTCGGAAGAGTCGAACTGAACGCCGTCCAGATTCGTCGGCGCTTCTAGCTCGAATCCGTAGTTCGTCGAAGGCGCTGCGACCCAACCTTGCACGACGGCGATCCCGTCGGCGTTGAGCGCAAGCGTGTATTTGCCCGTCGCCGTCGGCAGCAACTTGCCGAGCGGCCTCGCATCGTGATCCGCGCCGCGCCCTCCGCCGGGGTTCCAATTGCTCCCAGGTTTTGCCGCGGTCCACGTGACGGTCGCTTCGTCCCAGGCACGCGTTAGCGCATAGAGCGTGTATCCCTCGCCGCCCGTTTGGTCCGTGACGTTGACGGTGAGGCTCGCCGACGAGACCTTGCTCCCTTGCGGAATCGACGAGAGATCGAAGCGGAGCACAGCCGTCGCGTTCTTCTTCGTCGAAGTCGGATAATCCATGTCGACGCGAAGCGTGGTGTCGCTTCCGAGGTTCGTCGTGGGCGTGGACTCCATCAGGACGGCGTCGGTCGTGCCCGCGTAGGTGGCCGAAGGCGTCACGCCGTTTTGAAAGGACGCCGTCGTCGTCGCCGCAGCGTTGTCGTCCGAGCTCGCGTCCCCAGAATCCGTATCGCCGCACCCGAGCCACGCGCACGCGGCAACGGCGGTCGCGCCGCCGAGCATGCCCCTCATCCAATGGTTCTGCAGTCGGTTCATGTTTCCTCCTCCGTGGGCGAGGCAGAAGGCCCCGCGGAAGAGAGATGCGCGCGGTGGTGTCCCGTTGCGGGGACGGTGTCGCTTTCTTTGCAAGCGCACGAATTTGCACGACAACTTTCGTCGACTAATCGACCCCTCCCCAAGCGCGCGGCTCGACTCGCCTCCGCTACGCGTCGGTCACCTCACGAAGTTCGTCACGAGGTCTCACGGTTCAGGTAATTCCATTCGCATGCGGCGCCACGCTTTTCGGTCATCGACGCAGCGCGTGAGGAGCGCTTCGGTCCTGTCGCATGCGTCGGACAACTTGGATCTTCAAGACCCCAGCGACAGGTTCCTTGTCATCTCCTGTGCACTCTTAAGACGTGTTTAAACGCGCCTTCCTTGACTCCCAAGTGCCCGCGGGTACACCCGATCAGCATGCGGCGCTCACCGTCTCTCCTCGCTCTCCCGCTCGCTCTCTGTGCGTCTACACTGACGGGTTCGGCGCTCGCAGCGGTCTCCACTCCCTTCCCAGGCGTGACGGTCGTCGACGACGGCAACCGCGTGATGGCGATCGCAGACCTCTGCGCTCCGGGAGTCTCCGTACGTGCGACGGCCTATGACGAACGCAGAGGGACGCCGCAAGAATGGGCCACGAAGGCCGGTGTGAACGCCGACGTTGCCATCAACGCCGACTTCTTCGACTTCCCCGGATGGACCTACGTGATCGGACACGCTCGCGGGAACGGCAAGGATTGGCCCGGAGACAAGCAGAACAAGGAAGCGCGTGTGTTTTGGCAGTTCGGTCCGGCGCTCGCCGATCTCGCGAGCAAGGATCCGAGCGCCATCGCAACCGAGATCGTGGGCGGGCACAACGTCATCATTCGCGACGGTCATTCGACTGGCCCCGGATTCGACGGCGATGCCGTCATTCTCACTTCGCATCGCCGCACCGGGATCGGGTTGAGCGGATCCCGTACGAAGCTCTATGTCTTCGCGACGGATCTCTCGCTCGAAGGCAATGAGATGGCCGCCTACATGTTTGCAATGGCGAGCGAGGGCGGCGCGCCAGCGATCGATATCGCGACGAATGAAGACGGTGGCGGTTCGTCGCAGCTCTACGTGCGCGGTCAGGGTCAGGTCATCACGAGCGGTCGCCAGGTGAACAATCACCTCGGGATTCTCGCCAAAGGATCCGGCGCGTCGCCGCAATGCTCCGAGCGAAAGCCGACACAACCTCTTCCGACCATCGGCCCCACCGAGTGCGGAAAGTTGAAGTCGGGCGAAGGGCTCTCGCGCACCCAGGCGATTTCATCGTGCGACGGGCGCTTCACGTTGAGACAGCAGAGCGACGGCAACCTCGTCCTCTACGCGCCGAACGGCAAACACATTTGGACGCCCATGAGCATCGGGCGCGACGGCGGCTACGCGTTCGACATGCAGAAGGACGGCAATCTCGTTCTCTACTCGCCCTTCGCGTATCCGCTTTTCGTCAGCAACACGTCGGTCGCGGGCGCCGAGTTTGCGCTGCAAAATGACGGCAATGGCGTCGTGTATGGAAGCGGAAAAGCGCTCTTTCAAACGCAGACTTCGGGCGCAGAGGCTCCCCCTGCCAACGCGCCAACGACCGCGCTTCCCCAGAAGCCCACGGCGTGCGGCAAGCTGTTGCCGGACGAAGGTCTCGCTCGCGGACAGAGTCTCGTTTCGTGCGATGGCCGCTTTACGCTCACGATGCAGAACGACGGAGACCTCACGCTTCGCACGTCGGACAACGCGGTGATCTGGCGCACGGACACGGTACCTGCCGTCGGGTATGCGCTCGCGTTCGCCGGAGGCAATCTCGCCGTTGCGACGCCCTTCGCGAACACGGTTTGGGATACGGGGACGGGCGGTCACGCCGCGGCAACGTTCTCGCTGCAGTACGACGGAAATCTCGTCGTGAGGGACGGGACGACGGCCCTCTGGAATAGCGGCACGGTCACTCCGAATGCGCCGCCGCCCGTCAAAGGCGCTGATCCGTCGAAGGACCCGTCAGGCGCTGGCAACGGCAATGGCAATGCGAGTAGCGCGAATGGCGCAAGCGGCGATGGCGCGGATCTCGAGGGCGGGTGCGCGACACTCGGATCTCAGACGAGGGGTGGAGCGTCCAACACGAAGTCGATCGGCAGTGCCGTGATGGCACTCGCCTTGGCACTCTTCGTTTCGAGACGTCGCGCTACCACTTCCAAATCTTCGCGAAGCTCGCGGCACTGAGATCGGTACTCATCTTCGCGAAGATGTCCGCCTTCTTCCAAGCGGAAATCGTCGTATCGACCGTCCATGCGCCGGCTTTCGTCGGCACCTGCGTCTTCTGCGGCGTGTAGTTGAGCTTCGTGTTCATGACATTCGTGTAGCCGATGGATCCGATCGCACCGCACACGAACGAGTCGTAGAGCTGCACGTCTTCGCAGCCGCCGGCAAACGCATTGGGATCGCCTTGATAGTCGCCGCTCGCCAACGGATAGACTTCCCAAGGGAGCGTGCCCGCCAAAATCATACAGTGATGAAACTCGGCGCGCTTCAAGAGCGGGTGGAGCAAGAGGGCCGCGTTCGATGAGCCGAAATCGACGCAGTCGTAGCTGAGCAGCGGTCCGAAGGTAGCGCTTCCGCCAGTTCGTTCGAGCTGGAAAGTGTCGCAGTGGGCGCCGCTGGCGGCTGGCTTCACGGAGGGGCCGAAAACGCATCCGTACCGACGAACTTCCTCGATGTTGCCGAGGTCATTGGGACGCATCGCGCATGTGTCGTTCGGATCGCGCCTGAACCCGAGGACGAGCTCGTAGAGATCGATATTGGCACCGGAGCGCGTGATGTTCCCTCCGCTCCACTCGCCCCATCCGATTTGGACGTCCGTACACTCGGTGAACGCAAAAGCGCCGCCGATCCCTTTGAATCCGAAGAGTGAGATCCTTCGGCACTTGTCCCAGCGGAAGGCCGTGGCCGTCACGGAGCCATAGCCATCTCGCGGCGCGATGAGAACGTTGCGAGTCCATCCTGAGTTGCCGACATCCGTGAGCATCGCGGGGCTCGTCGACCCTGCCCCCTGTCCCACGAGCGAACCGGGCTTGACGCGAATGGCAGCTCCGGCGGCGACCTGCGCCGCGGTCAAGGCGCGAATCGCTTTGTCGATGGCTGCCCAAGAGCAATCCACCTCGATCTCGGTCGGCGCTTTTTTCCCGAGGGGGGTAAGCGTCGCCGGATAGTGCGTGCCGTTCGGTCCGAAGGAGGTGGTCGCAGGACCCGGACCTCCTGAGTCACCGACGGGATCCGTCGGAGCGCTATCGTTCGAAGACCCTGCGTCGCGGAGATTGCCGCGCGCATCTCTGCTCGCATCGCCCTCTAGCCCTTTTGCGGCATCGGGCAACCCATCGCCGTCGTCCTCCGAATCGTCTGAGCCACAATGGTTCGTCAAAGCGAGGACGGAGAACGAGGCACCAAGGCTCAGAAACGAACGACGGGAGAGAGAGCGCATTGGCTCTCAGACGTTGCAAAGCCCCTCGGCGTTAAGCGGACCGTGACAAAATATCTCGACGGAGCAGAAACGCATCGTCGGCCCGTCCGTCTGGCCCGAGGAATAGCGACGGTTCCCCGCGTGAATCTAGCCTGCGCCGCCAACGATCCCGATGCGTTGGCAGACTCGCGCGGCGGTACTCCCCTTGCAACAGTCGTTCGCTTGCGACAGCTGCTGCACGTGCGAAGGAGGCGGGTCCCTGATGTCTCTTCGCGTCCGCGCGCGGGTCGCGGTGGCGGCTCGAAGCGTGCTCTCGCCGCGCTGCTCGCGAGCATCGTATTCCTCGGACTTCCACGCGTATCGCTGGCGG
>JAHFDV010000111.1 GCA_023248815.1 Myxococcales bacterium | reverse complement strand
CAGGGCGATGCGCGCGGCATTGTCCTTGCTCTAGGTCTACTCAGCATGAACGTCACTTCTCCAAGCTCGCTCGTTTCTTTCAATCGCAATACGGCCGCCGCGCTCCTCGCAGGTCTCCTCGCCATCGCTTCGTCGCGCACGGCCGAGGCTCGCGCCGACATCGTCCACACGTCGCAAGGCTCCGTCGCGCACGTCGCGAAGAACCTCACGTTCGTCCTCGATCCTTCCCTCGACGCGCTCGCTCCCTCCGCCAAGCAAGCCATCAGCGCGGGGCTCCGTACCTGGCGCGAAAGCGGCGAGGCCGTGCCGTCGGTCGACATCACCGAGAGCTCGAAGCCGGGCACCGCCGAGAACGACGGCGTCTTCCGAGTGCTCGCCATGAACGTGACCGATCCGGAGCACGCGGGAGACCTTGCCTACACGCGCGTCTATACGAACGCGCGTACGGGTGAGATCACCGAAGCCGACGTGATCTTCAACTCGAACTTCCTCTTCGCTTCGTCCGAGACTGGTCTTCGCAGCGACTCCTACGACCTGACGAGCGTCGCCGCGCACGAGATGGGACATGTCTTGGGGCTCGCGGAAGACGAGGAATCAGGGTCGACGATGTTCAAGTACACGTCGCCATGCGACGTCTCGAAGCGCGTGCTTGCCGAACCCGACCGCGACGCCATCCGTGAGATCTATGCAACGAAGCTCGACGCCGCGAATACCGAGACCACGAGCGCCGATGTTCCCGACGCACTTCTCGCGTCCGCGGGCGGCTGCAGTACCTCTGGGACGAACGCAGGGCAGGGATTTACCCAAGCCTGCGTCATGATCGGATCCCTGCTCCTCGCGAAAAAGTGCAGGTCGTCGAGGATTCGTTCCCACTGACACCGGACGGTTTTATTCTGCGAGGATGACTCTCGTGGGGCGGAACAACGTGCGGATGTATGGAGACGGCGACGACACCATCTTCTTCGGGCACGGTTTTGGATGCGACCAAACGATGTGGCGCTTCTTGGCCCCCCGCTTCGGCGACCGCTATCGAATCGTGCTCTTCGATCACGTGGGCAGCGGAGGTTCGGACAAAGCCGCTTATGCGCGCGAGAAGTACGACTCGCTACACGGCTACGCGGAAGACGTCGTCGAGCTCGTGCAAGCATTGGGACGCGGCCGCACCATTTTCGTCGGCCATTCGGTCGGCGCGTCGATTGGCTTGCTCGCCGACTTGAAAGCTCCCGCGCGGTTCGACGCGCAAGTCATGATCGGCCCTTCGCCTTGCTTCATCAACGACGGTGACTACGTCGGCGGGTTCACGCGCGGCGACATCGATTCGCTCTTGGAGACCGTCGACGCGAACTACCTCGGTTGGGCGAGCAATATGGCGCCCGTGATCATGGGCGCGCCAGCGCAGCCAGCGTTGAGCGAAGAGCTCACACAGAGCTTCTCGCGCGCCGATCCGGCGATTGCCAAGCACTTCGCCCGGGTCACGTTTCTCGCGGACCATCGCGCAGAGGTTCCGCAGCTCACCACGCCGACTCTCATCATCCAGTGCAGCGAGGACGCGATCGCTCCAGTGAGCGTCGGCAGGTACCTCGAGCGGACGCTGCCGCGCGCAACGCTGAAGGTCGTCGACAACATCGGCCATTGTCCCCACCTCAGTGCGCCGAGCCAAAGTGCGGAAGCGATGGACGCCTTTCTGAGCGCGAGAAGAAACCGATGGAGCTGATACCCAGCCGAGATGCGACGAGCGACGTTCAGGACCGCATCGAAGATGCGCCATGCGGTCTGCTTCAGACGACTCCAGAGGGAGACTTTCTTCGGACGAACCGCACCTTCTGCAAGTGGATCGGCAGAAACCCCGAGGAGCTCGTCGCCCGTCTTCGTCTTCAAGATTTGATGACGGCGAGTAGTCGGGTATTTTTCCATACCCACTGCATCCCATTGCTTCAGGCGCAGGGCTCCGTGTCGGAGATGAGGATCGGCCTGACGAGCGCCGACGGACGCATCTTGCCGGTGGTCCTGAACGTCGTTCGCCGCATGATTCGCGGTGCCGTCGTGCACGAGATCGCGGCGTTCGTCGCGCCGGCTCGCGAACGCTACGAGCGCGAGCTCGCGTCGTCGCATCAACGACTCGAAAAGCTCGTTGCCGAAGCCACGTCGCTTCGCGCGGAGGCTACAGAGCGCGGCGCGCTCGCGAACCAACTCCTCGGCATTTTGACCCACGACCTGCCGGAACCCATCTCGAGCATTCTGCGGGGAGCGGCTCTCCTCGAGAGCGAGACGCTTTCGGAAGCGCAGCGAGAGATGTTGTCGACGATCAGCGTCGCAGCGGAGCGCGCCAATCGCCGACTGCGAGACTTGCAAAAGGTCACTCAGATCCGCAGCGGAGCCGGTCTGGTCATCGCTCCGCAAACCGTCGACCTGCACGCCGTGACCGATGGGGAGCTCGCGCAACTGGCTCACGACCACCCACGGCGCGTTCTTCGCCATGAGACGGAAGGACCGGGAGAGTTCGTGACCGATCCCGCTCTGCTCGCGCTGGCCGTGAACCACCTCGTCTCCAACGCCTTGCAATATGGCGACGCAGCCGAAGACGTCGTCGTCCGTACGCACGTTCGGGCGGAGGCGGCCTACGTAGAAGTACAAAACTCGGGTGAGCCATTCGGTCCCGAGGGAGCCGCCGCTCTGTCGCAACCTTCCGTGCAAGCCAATCCGTCGAAAGACGCGCGTCCCCTCGCCGGCCTCGGCCTTTTCATCGTCAGCGAGATTGCGAGGGCACACGGCGGCACCATCGGAGCTCTCGCCCTCCCGAAAGGAAGAACGACGCTCACCATGTTTCTGCCGCGCTCCGGACCGACGGACAAGCCGTGGCGCGATTGGTGACGGGAGCGAGATAAGCGCGGCGTCAAAGGCGAGTCTTTCGAGCGCCGACCAAGCTCGTGGCGGCGCGCTTCACCTCTTCAATCAAGAGTTCGTAGCCAAAGGAGCTCTCCCCCAAGCTCCCTCAATCGAATCGTCGCGGGCTTACAAAGAATGCGAGAGCTCGCGGACTACGACGCGCGGAGCGTATTCTCTGCAGACGACGCTCGCGCCGAGCTAGCGGACGCATGCGGTCTCGAAGGTGCGCTCGAAGAAGAACTTCGGACGCACGGCGTGACGGTTCCCCGCATCTGACCGGTCCGCGGAGGGGTGACGGCTCGCGTGGCCATCCGAAAAGGTCCGCGCTACGATGAGTCGTGGACCTCCTTCGAGCGCGCTACCAGCAAGAAGAAGAGGCGACCAAGCTCCGCGTCGCGCGACTTCGTAAGCTTCTTCCCGCGATGGTCGAGCTTCTCATCGGTGAGGGAGCGTCACGCGTCATCCTTTTCGGCTCGCTCGTGCGCGAGGACGCGCATCACTCCGAGACGGACATCGACCTTGGCGTCGAGGGGTTGCCCATCGAGTCGACCAATCGCGTGCACCGCCAACTCGAAGAAATGTTGGGCGCTGATCTCGTTTGGACCGACGACCGAATCCGAGGCGTCGACCTCGTGCGATTGGAAGATTCATCCGCCCACCTCCGGGCGCGAATCGAGACGGATGGAGTGGAGTTGTCTCGTGTCACCCGTTGAGATCGCCGCAGCGGTAAAACTTCGCCTTGCAGCCGAGCTCGCCGATGACCTGAAATCGGTCGAGCGACTCGCGGAAGGCGTCGCAAGACTCGCAGTGCCAGGAGCGGACGAATGGATGCGCGCTCTCGCTCTCGCCTTCGAGATCGATAGATACTTCACGGCCGTCGAATCGATTCTTCTTCGCGCCATCCGTACGCTCGATGGAGACGTACCCCGCGGCAGCGCCAGGTCGTGATCGAGGTCGTGCTCGAGAACGGGTGCGACAAAAGCAGAAAGGCCAACCCAATCGGGTCGGCCCCTCTTCTCAAAGCACGCTAGGTCGAGTGCGTCGTGCGAGCGTAGTAGCTCGCGCGATGCGCTCGCTACATCAACTTCGCGACTTCGTCCGCGAGGTTATCGGTCTTCTTCTCGATGCCTTCACCGAGACCGAAACGCACGAAGCCGTGGAACTTCAGATCGCCGCCGACCTTCTTGCTGATCTCGCCGCGGATCTTGTCGATGCTTCCATCGGCCGGATTCCAGACGTTCTCTTGACCGAGAAGCGATGCCTCGGAGAGCCACTTGTTGACCTTGCCCTCGATGATCTTCGGGAACGAGGCCTCGGGCTTCTGCTTCTTTCGCAGGCCGGAGATCTGGCTCGCGAACCAAGCCGCGTCGGGCGTCTTGTCGCCATCGGGCTTCTCGCCACGCGCCACGGCCGCTGCTTCTTCTTCGAGCTGCTTTGCGTCGCTCTCGAATTGCACGTTCTCTTCTTTGAGCTGTGCGGTGAAGATTTCCTTCTGCTTCTCGACCGACGCCGCATCGACCTGATCGCGGCTGACGACGAGCGGGTTCATCGCGGCGATCTGCATCGCTACGTTCTCGATGAACTCGAGCACTTCCTTGCTCTTCGCAGCTTCGGCCGTGGGGGCTTCGGCGTGGATGAGCACGGCGAGCTTGCCGCCCATGTGGATGTACTCGTGGAGGAGCCCGCCCGGCTCTTTCGCATCGAGCGCAGCCCAACGACGAACGACGACGTTCTCACCGCTCTTCGCGATGAACGATTGACGGAGCTCGTCGATTGTCTTGTCGCCGGCTTTTTCTGCGTTGAGGTCGGCGCCGGCCTTCGCATTTTGCGCAGCTTCGATGACCTTCGACACGAGGCCCTTGAAGTCTTCGCCGATCGCGACGAAGTCCGTCTGACAGTTGACCTCGACGATGACGCCGCGACGCTTGTCGGCGCTGAGTGCCGTACGGACGGCGCCTTCTGCCGCAACTTTGCCGGCGCGCGAGGCCGCCTTGACGATCCCCTTCTTGAGGATCACTTCGATTGCCTTCTCGATGTCGCCGCCAGCTTCGACGAGGGCGGCTTTGCAGTCGCCCATGCCCGCTTGCGTGCGTTCACGGAGTTCTTTCACCATCGATGCAGTAACTTCAGCCATGGTCGTATCTCGATTCTTTTAAAGAGTGAGAGCGCCGCCCGTCTAGCAGCGCCGCCCTCATCTCGATCAGTAAGTTGTTGGGGAGGGTTGGGTCAGTTCGTCGCGCCTGCCGGCTTGCGGCTTCCGTAGACTTCGGCGGCGGGAGCTTCATTGCGGCCTTGCGGCGCTTGCTGCTGCTGCTGTTGTTGTTGCGGAGCGGCCGAGCCTTCTTCTTGCTGCGGCTGATCCTTGCGGCGCGAAGCTCCTTCGATCGCGGCGTCGGCAATGCGCGCTGCGATGAGGCGAATCGAACGGATCGCGTCGTCGTTGCCCGGGATCGGGTAGTCGATGAGGTCCGGATTGCAGTTCGTGTCGGCAACCGCGATGATCGGGATGCTGAGACGACGCGCTTCCTGGACGGCAATGACTTCCTTCGTCGGGTCGATGATGAAGACGGCTTGGGGAAGTGAGGTCATCGTCTTGAGACCGCCGACGTACTTCTCGAAGCGCTCGCGCTCTTTCTCGAGACGCGACACTTCTTTCTTCGTGATCTGGTTGTACGTGCCGTCTTCGCGCATGCGCTCGATCATCTTCATGCGATCCAAGCCTTGCTTGATCGTGCGGAAGTTCGTGAGCGTGCCGCCGAGCCAGCGGTTGATGACGTAGTAGGAGTTCGAGCGGATCGCTTCTTCCTTCACGATTTCTTGCGCCTGGCGCTTCGTGCCGAGGAAAAGGATGTGACCGCCGCGAGCCACCGTCTGCTCGACGAAGTGGAATGCGCGATGGAACATGCGCGCCGTCTGGTCGAGGTCGATGATGTGGATCCCGTTACGCGCGCCGTAAATGAACGGCTTCATCTTCGGGTTCCAACGCTTGGTCTGGTGACCGAAGTGGACGCCTGCGTCGATGAGGGACTTGAGGGAGAGCGGAAGTTCGCCCGTGGTGGGCAGTGCAATATTGGACATGGTTGCGCATTTCCTTTCGGTTAGGCCGCCGCTTCCACCTTCGTCAGCACCTCTCGAGAATCGAGAAATGCACCGAACAAAGGATTCGCGCTTGGAAGCGTGTGGATTTGTTGAGGGGCGAATGAATACGCGAGGAGATTCCGCGGGTCAAGCGCGGTTCGGCGCACTTCGTGATCGAGGAGCGCCTCGTAAAAAGCGCCGTCCGACCCCCGAACTCTTAACGACATGTCGCACTTGCACCCACGCATGTGCATGTCACAACACGGTCCACATGAAAAACCGACTCCTTTCGCTTTTTGGGACTGCGCTTCTCGTCGCTTGCTCGGGTGCCGATGGCGCCAAAGGAGACAAAGGCGATCCGGGGACACCCGACACCGAGAACCCGGAAACCGATCCGAGCGCGGGCCTCGTCTTTCCGAACAAGGGCCTCCTCGCGCGTGAAGTCGACGTGGTCCTCACCGTCAACGACGTGAAGCTCGAAGACTCGGCGACGCTCGACTTCGGCGCTGGGATTGAAGTGAGCGATGTCGTCGTGACCTCGAAGACCGCTCTCACGGCTCACTTGAAGATCGCGGAGACGGCGGTTCTCGGCAAGCACGACGTGACGATCAAGAGCGGCGCGAACACGCTCACCGCAAAGAGCGCCTTCAATGTGCTCCCCACGGTTGGCCTCAAGGTCGAAGGTACAACGAAGCAGGGCGGCCTCGTCCGCGTCACGCTCACGAACAACGACTCCGTGCCTTTCGACGACGACTTCAAGCTCGACGACATCGACGACGGCATCATCACCGTCAGCGGCGGCCCGTCGGGAACCACGGCGACCTTCACGCTCGTCGTCACGCCGAAGGCAGCCACGGGCAAGGTTGCGCTCGTCGGTCTCAACGGTAGCGGGCTCGCATACTACGCCGATCCCGATGGGCTCGACATCGGCTCCGCGACGCCCAAAGACTTCACGTCTCCCGTTGCTGCCGAGAACGTCGCTTCGGATCTCGACGCAAAGAGCTACAAGGCGGCGATTCCGGCAGCCGGCGCGAACGGTCAGATCTATTCGCTGAGCGTCAGCGTTCCGAAGACGTCCGCACTGAAGAGCGCGCTCGTTCTTCTCTATGGATCCTCGGGAACGTTCTCGAGCTTCTTCGGACAGGCATCGACCCCCGACGATCCCGAGAACAGCAGCATCTTCGGATCCGAGCCGCTTCCTCCGCCTTACGAGATCAACTTCACGTTCCCGTCTGCCGCAAGCGCCGCCGCGACCGAAAAGTTCTTCCAGGTGCTTCCGCTCGACGGAAAAGGCACGGTCGACATCAAGAGCACGATCTTCACCGAAAACGCGCTCGCCGCAGAAGTCGCGACGGCGCACGCAACGGCGGCAGCCGCGCAAGACTTGGGAGCCCTTCCCGCCCCTACGGCAGGCGGCGCAATCGTCACGGGCGAGCTCACCACGGCGACGGAGAAAGACGTCTACAAGCTGACGGCAGCGGCCGGCGATCTCCTCGAGATTGCGTTCACGGGCGCGCCCGAGGCGGACGTCTCTCTGACCGACAACGCGCTCGGTGCAGGTGAAGACGATCCGATCTTCGCGTTCGCCGGAAACGCGGCTGGCGGCGCGGCCTCGAGCACCACGACGACCGCGCTCGTCGCGGGCGATCTCGACTCCAAGAAGAAGGTGTTCATCGTCGTCTCGCCTTACGCGAGCTCGGCTACGAAGACGGGAAAGTACACGCTTTCCGTTCGCAAGCTTCCGGCGGTCAAGTGAGAATCCTCGCCTTCGCCGCACTGGCGAGCGTCCTTTCGATCGCGTGCGGAGGCTCGCGCGAGAAGAGCAAGTTGCCTCCTCCCGAATACGAAGTCGAAACGAGCGCGTCGGCGACGCCGTCGTCTGCGGCTCTTCTACCTCTCGGAAAGTCGCCGCCGATCACGAACTCGGACGCCGGCAACTTGTAATTCCATCGAGAACGCGGAGTCGAAGCCTACTTTTTTCGCTTCGACTTCGTGGGCTCGCTCATCGCCAAAGAAAAAGTTTCGATCGGTGGCGGTAGCTCGTCCCGCTTCGGCGGTGGAGGCGCTTCCGCTCCGACGAATCCGCGCAAAAGATCGATCTCGGCGCGATACGGCGGACCATCTTTGCGCGGCTCGGTTTCGAGCAGCCCCGGAATCTCTTTGAAACGTGCATCGTTCACGAGGCGCCAAAAGAGCCGGAGCCCGAGAAGCCCTTCCCCGATGTGCTCGTGACGATCGACGCGAGAGCCGAGCGGCTTCTTCGAGTCGTTCAGATGGAAAGCTTGGATGTTCGCGAGTCCGACCTCGCGCTCGAATGTTTCGAACGTATGCGCGTAGCCGTCGTCGGTCGCGATGTCGTAACCGGAGGCAAAGAGGTGCTGCGTGTCGAGGCAAACGCCCATGCGATCACCGCCGCGTGTCTCTTTCAAAATAGCGCCGACCTCTTCGAAGCGACACCCGACGCAGGTCCCCTGCCCGGCAGTGTTTTCGATGAGTAGCTTCGTCGTGGCGTTGGGAACGCGCTCCAAGATCTCGCCGAGCATCTCGGCGACGCGCAAGACTCCCTTGTCGGCTCCGAGGCCGAGGTGCGCTCCTGGGTGCAGGACCGCGTAGTCGATGCCGAGTGCGCTCGAACGTTCGAGCTCCGCGACGACGGCGGCCTTCGATTTCTCGAGGACGTCCGGCTTGTCGGTCGCGAGATTGATGAGGTAGCTCATGTGCGAAAGCACCGGCACCTTCTTCGCTGCGCGGAAAGCTTCGATCGCAGCGGCCTCGAGCACTGGCTCACGCCACGTGCTCGAGTTCTTCGTGAAGATCTGGATGGCTTCGCACGAGTCGATCTCGCCGCGAGCGGGAGCCTGAAATAGTCCCCCTGCGACGGACTCGTGCGCGCCAATCCTCATGCTGCCTACTTCTTACTTCTTGGTTCCGCCCGAGGCCGAGCCGCCCGCAGAGGCCGACGCGCTGGCTTGGATGTTCACGGAGACCTTCGCGTTCGCCTTGAGGCTCGCCGCGTTGTCAGCTGCCTTCTTGATCGGAGCGGCGACGCAGGCCGTGAGCTGCGCGAGAGCCGTCGTGTCGGTCGTTGCCTTCGCAGAAGCTTCGAGGCCTCCCGCGATCGTCTGAACTTCGCCCGCCATTGCTTCGGCGCGCTTCGCGATGCCGAACGCAATCTTCGTGAGCTTGGGGAGCGCCTTCTCGAGCGCCGACTTGTATTGCCCGACGAGCTTGGCGTCGCCGCCTTGGATCGCGATCGCGACGTGCGCCGGCGTGCATTCCGCCTTCGCGTCGACTTCCGCGTTGCACTTCGCCTTGCACTCGGCGCTCATTTGCGGCGGGTCGACCTTGCCCGTGCAGCGCGGCGCCTTCATCTCGACGTCGCACTTGCCCGTGCAGGTTCCGCTGCAGGAGGCCGACGCGTTCATCGCGCACGAACCGCCGCACTTGCCCTTGCACGTTCCCTTGACCTCCGCGTCGCACTTGCCTTCGCAGGTGCCCGCACATGCGGCCTTCGACGGCTTGCCGTCGCACTTGCCGTCGCAAACGCCGCCGCACGTTCCCTTGATCTCTGCGTCGCACTTGCCGCTGCACTCGCCGCTGCAAACGGCCGAGGCGCTTGCTTCACAGCTGCCTTCGCACTTGCCCGTGCACTCGCCCTGGAGCTTGCCGCCCTCACATTTGGCTTCGACGGAACCCGGCTTCACCGTGGCGTCGCACTTGCCCGAACACTCGGCCATCACGTTTGCCGCGACCGAACAGTGCGGCTCACTCACGGTGACGGTGATCTTCGTCGCGCCGAGCTTCGAGCGGAAATCGCCGAGTAGCTTCTCTGCGCCTTCGCATGCGGCCTTCGCCGTGTCGTACTTCGCGTTGCCGCCGAGGTCGTCCGAGAGATCCGAACACGCCGACTTGAGGTCCTTCTCGACCTGCGCTGCGACATCGCCCTGGAGCGCGATCGCGCCGAGGCCTGCCTTCAGCTTCATTGCCGCTTCGCCTTCGAGCTTGAACTTGCTCTGCCAGTCGAAGTTCTCGATCGCCGTGGCGCTGTTCGTGTCAGGACACTCGCCCTGGAGGCCTGGCAACTTGTTGAGGCCGGGAACTTTGCCGCCGCAGTTGGCGATGATTGCAAGGACTGGAAAAGCAAAACCGATAGCTCGAAGTTTGATCATGGACTTCCCATATCACGCGACCGTTTGGCGGAGGATTCGAAAGCGCTCGGCCTTGCCCCGCGCCCCTGCCGGACGATGGGGAGCTGTGGTAGCGTCGCGCGCGATGGAACTCACCACCGAGAATCTCCAACACCTTGCGACGCTCTCCGCCTTGAAGATCGACGAGAGTGAAGTCGCCGACCTTCGGTCGAGCCTCGCCGCGATCCTCTCTCATGTGAGCGAGCTCGATTCGGTAGATACGAAGAGCGTGGAGGCTACTACGTCGAACCTCCTTGCCCCTGCGCCCCTTCGCGAAGACGCGGTCCTCCCTTCTTTGTCGAACGAAGACGCTCTCCGTGCCGCGCCGCGCGCAGCGGAAGGTGGCTTTCTCGTCCCAGGTTTTGTCGAAGGCTGATCGCTCGCGGAAGGTCATCATGGAAGCATCACGCACAACGGATCTGTCTCCTGTCGAGCTCACCGCCGTCGAAATCGCCGAGCACGTAAAGAAGGGCGACATCACCGCCGAAGCCGTTACGAAGGCCACGCTCGATCGCATTGACACCTTCAATCCGAAGGTGAATGCGTTCCTGCACGTCTCGCGTGATGAGGCGCTCGAGGCCGCGCGCGCCGTCGATCAGAAGCGCGCACGCGGAGAGGCCTTGGGCGTGCTCGCTGGCGTCCCCGTCGCGATCAAAGATGCGCTCTCGACGCGTGGAACCCCGACGACCTCCGCTTCGAAAATCCTCGAAGGCTACATTCCGCCTTACGACGCCACCGTCATCACGCGCCTTCGCGCAGCGGACGCGATCCTTCCAGGCAAGACGAACATGGACGAGTTCGCGATGGGCTCGTCCAACGAGAACAGCGCCTACGGCACCGTCAAAAATCCGTGGGACCTCACACGTACTCCCGGCGGTTCCTCCGGCGGAAGCGCAGCGGCCGTCGCGGCTCGCTTTACGTCGACCTCGCTCGGCAGCGACACGGGTGGCTCGATTCGTCAGCCCGCGGCACTCACGGGAACGTTCGGATTCAAGCCGACCTACGGACGCGTCTCGCGGTTCGGTCTCATCGCGTTTGCTTCGAGCCTCGATCAAATCGGCCCCTTCGCGAGCGACGTGCGAGGAGCCGCCCGCGTGCTCTCCGTCATCTCCGGTCGCGACACGAAAGACGCAACGACGCTCGAAGCGGCGGTTCCCGATTTCGAAGCCGCATGCACACGTGGCGTCAAAGGCCTGCGCATCGGCGTGCCCGAGGAATACTTCCAAAAAGGGCTCGATCCCGAGGTCGAGGCGAGCGTTCGTGGGGCCCTCGCCGAGCTCGAAAAAGCCGGCTGCATCATCAAGCCGGTCAGTCTTCCGCACACGCGCTTCGCGGTCGCGACGTACTACGTCATCGCCACCGCCGAAGCCTCGAGCAACCTCGCGCGCTTCGACGGCATTCGCTACGGACTTCGCGTCGAGCCCGAGCGCGGCGGCATCAAGGATCTCTACGGCGCCACGCGTGATCGCGGCTTCGGAAAAGAAGTGAAGCGCCGCATCCTTCTCGGCACGTTCGTGCTCTCGGCCGGCTACTACGACGCCTATTACTTGAAGGCGCAGAAGGTCCGCACGCTCATCAAGCAAGACTTCGACAAGGCATTCGAGAGCGTCGACGTGATTTGCGCACCGACATCGCCGACGCCGGCGTTCAAGCTCGGTGAGAAATCGAACGATCCTCTCGCGATGTATTTGAGTGATATCTACACGCTTCCAGCGAGCCTCGCAGGACTCCCCGCGGCGAGCATGCCCGTCGCGCCCACGAAGTCCGGATTGCCCATCGGATTCCAGATGGTGGGCCGCGCGCTCGAAGAAGAGACGTTGTTCGCACTCGCTGCGTTCATGGAGCCGAGCTCACCGCTTCGCTCCTTTCCCAAGCTCTCTTGAATCGCTCTCGCCGTGAGTGAAGAGCGCCTTCGCGCGATCCGCATCGAGCCGCTCGCCGAGCAACATTTCGAGGGCTTTGCGCGCCTCATGGAGACGAGTGGCACGGGTTGCTACTGCCGCTATTGGCACTTTGCGGGCGACAAGAACGCGTGGCTCGCGAAGATGGCGTTCACTCCCGAAGAGAATCGCGACGAGCAGCGCCGCGCGCTTTCGGAGAACGACGGCACCGCGCGTGGCCTCGTGGCGATCGTCGATGACGAGATCATCGGCTGGCTGAAGATCGCACCGCGTAGAACGCTCGACAAGCTCGTGCGCCTCGGCCCTTATCGACGCGCGGAGATTCCGAGCGGCGATGTCCACGGGATCGCTTGCCTGTTCGTACGCGAAGACTTTCGCAGGCGCGGCGTCGGTGCCGATCTCGTGCGCGCTGCGGCCGACTACTCGCGGAGCATCGGCGCAGACTTCGTCGAAGCGTTCCCACGAAAGCTCGACACAGCCGTGGCCGACGAGCAATTGATGTTGGGCGTCTCGACGATGTTCGATCGCGCGGGATTCGTGCGCGAGGGCGGCGAAGATTCGTTTCCGCTTCTCCGGAAAGCGCTGAAGTAGCGACGCGTCTCAGACGGCGACGGGACCGCCGAAACCTCCAAAAAAGCGCGCGATCCAAAGCGCGACGAGCGCGACGAAGAGCACCCAGCCGATCGCTGCAGCGATCTTCGGCAGCGGCTTCGCGATGCGCGCTTCGACTACGTAGAAATAGCTCTCTCGTCCCGCCCAATAGAGAACGAACACGAGCGCCGGCAGCCACAACGGATGCATCCGAAACGCCGCCGGGAAGTCGGCCACGCACGCAAAGCGCACCGCGCGCGTGAGACCGCAAGAAGGACACGGTATGTGCGTGAGAAGACGCAGCGGGCACGTCGCCGGGAACGACGTCACCAACAAGAACACCGCGCCGAGCAGCAAGAATACGAGCGGCTGAATCAGCCGCTTCTGCCAGCCTGGGGCCACGTTCAGCATCGCTCGCGTGACGTCATCTCACAAAAAGCGAATCGCCCAGACCGCATGCGGCGTGGGCGATTCATTTTCAGTCTACGTCCGAAACGAGCTCAGCCTGGCGCTTGCCACGCTTTGTTCAGTTCTTCTTGGATGAGGTAGGGGCCGTAGATCGGGATGACGTACAGAATGCCCTTGTTTTCAGGGTTCTGGACGCCTGCGCGCTGCTGGATCTCTTGGATGAGCGCGCCGCAACGGGTCGCCAACCAGTAGAGATTGTAGATGCCGCACGTCACGATCGAGAGGCCGAGGATCTTCAAGAAGCTCGGCTCGTCGCGCTGAAGGAACGCCGCCATTTCGCCGAACGTCGTGAACATCCAATAGATGGCGTAGATGCCGCAGAGCGAGAAGAGGACGACGTTGACCGGA
>JAHFDV010000456.1 GCA_023248815.1 Myxococcales bacterium | reverse complement strand
AGAAGCGCTCGAGCAAATTCGCGCGACCACATTCGACTGCGTCGTGACCGATCTCATTCTCTCGGATGGCACGGGCTACGACCTGCTCGAACAAATGGCGAATGACGAGGCGTATTCGTTCCCGCCGGTCATCGTCTACACGGGTCGCTCGCTGACGACCGAGGAAGAAACGCGTCTTCGTCGCTACTCGAGCTCCATCATCGTCAAGGGTGCGCGTTCCCCAGAGCGCCTGCTCGACGAAGTCACGCTGTTCCTGCACCAAGTCGAGTCGACGCTACCCGCCGATCAACGGCGAATGCTCCGTCAGGTTCGCGATCGCGATTCTGCGCTCGAAAACCGCACGATTCTCATCGCCGAAGACGACGTTCGAAATATCTTCGCATTGAGCAGCATTCTCGAGCCGCGGGGCGCCAAGCTCGTGCTCGCTCGGAACGGGCGCGAGGCGATCGAGATGCTCGAAAAGACCCCTCGCGTCGACCTCGTCCTCATGGACATCATGATGCCGGAAATGGATGGCCTCGAAGCAATGATCGCGATTCGCAAACGAAGCGAGCGCTGGTCCAGGGTTCCGATCATTGCGCTCACCGCCAAGGCGATGCGTGACGATCAAGAACGTTGCATCAAAGCCGGAGCCAATGACTACGTCGCGAAGCCGCTCGATGTCGAGATGCTGCTCTCGCTCATTCGCGTGTGGATCCGGAAAGAATGATGCGTGATGAGCTCCCAAGACGAGATCGAAATTCCGCATCTGCTCGAGGCGATCTACCAGGAGTACCACCAAGACTTCCGGCACTATTCGATGGCGTCTTTGACACGTCGCGTCGCCCTCGCACGCGATCAGATGGGCTGCCAGACGACCGCAGATCTCGAGCGGCTCGTCTCGGGAAACGTCGACGCGTTCACGCGACTTTTCCAGTTTCTCACCGTGCAGGTGAGCGACATGTTTCGAGACCCCTCGTTCTTCCGCGCTTTTCGCCAGGAGATCGTGCCCATTCTCAGCACGTACCCATCTCTGAAGCTATGGGTTGCGGGATGCTCGACGGGGGAGGAGCTCTATTCGTATGCAATCATCCTGCGCGAGGAGGGGCTCTTGGATCGCTCGATTCTTTACGCGACGGACATCAGCCCCGAAGCACTCCGCAAGGCGCAGGCGGGTGTGTACTCGATCGATCGCGTGGCGGCGTTCTCCGAGAATCATCGTCTCAGCGGGGCCAAGTGTTCGTTGTCGGAGTACTACACGGCGTCGCATGGCCTGGCCGTCTTCGATCGCTCGCTCAGAAAGAACGTCGTTTTCTCGGATCACAGCCTGGCGACCGACAGCGTCTTTGCAGAGATGCAGGTCATCTCGTGTCGCAACGTCCTCATCTACTTCGATCGCACGCTCCAATATCACGCGGTCGCATTGATGCGCGATTCGCTTTGTCGACGCGGATTTCTCGGGCTCGGGACGCGCGAATCGCTCGCGTTCACGAAAAGCAGCTCGGCCTTCAAAGAGTTTTCACCTGCCGAGAGGTGGTACCAGAAATGGTGAGTGGCGAGCTCATGCCTCGGGCGGTCGTCATCGGCGCGTCGGCGGGAGCGATCGATGCGCTGAAACAGATCATTCCCCAGCTTCCCCACGATCTGTCCATTCCCGTCATCATCGTCGTCCACCTTGCCGCACGGAAAGAGAGTCTGCTGCCGCAGATATTTCGGCCGCTCACGCCCATCGGCATCCGCGAGCCGAACGACAAGGAACCCGTCGGCGCGGGCATCTGGTTCGCCCCGCCCGACTATCATCTCCTCGTCGAGAAAGACCACACGTTCTCTTTGTCGCTCGACACGCCCGTCAAGTTTTCGCGCCCCTCCATCGACGTCCTTTTTTCTGCAGCGGCCGAGGCCTATGGCGATGGGCTCCTCGCAGTCTTGCTCACCGGGGCCAACGACGACGGCGCCGATGGACTGCGAGACGTTCGCCAGCGCGCGGGTCGAGTCATCGTTCAAGATCCAGCGACTGCCGAAGCGTCCGAAATGCCCAAGGCGGGTCTTCGCGTCGCCACTCCGATCTTCACGGGCTCGACCTCGATGATTGGTGCCTTTCTAGCTACTCTTTTACAGAGAGCCGCGAGCGACTCGAGGGAGACGTCATGAAGCAGCGAACTCGTACGAAAATACTCATCGTCGACGATCTCCAAGAGAACCTCTTGGCGATGGAAGCGCTTCTCGAGCAGTCGGACCTCGACTTGCTCCTTGCGCGATCCGGACGCCAGGCGCTCGAACTCCTTCTCACGAACGATGTCGCACTTGCGCTCGTCGACGTGCAAATGCCCGAGATGGACGGCTTCGAGCTCGCCGAGCTCATGCGCGGTGCCGAACGAACGCGGAACGTCCCGATCATTTTCGTAACGGCCGGCATGCAAGATCGCTATCCGGTCTTCAAAGGGTACGACGCGGGTGCGGTCGACTTCCTCTTCAAGCCCGTCGAACCGCGGATCCTCAAGCACAAGGTCGCGACCTTTTGTCAGCTCTATCGTCAGCGCCAAGAAGTTCTCGACACGTTGCGCCTCAACGAAGAGCTCATGGCGGTCGTGGGTCACGACCTCCGCAATCCGCTCGGCGTCATTCTGATGACGGCAGCGACGCTCGCGACTCGGAACGAAGATCCCTCCCTCGTGAAGGCCGCTTCGCGCCTTCAGGCGAGCGGAAAGCGCATTCTTCGCATCATCGACGATCTCTTCGACCTCTCGAAGGCGCGCCTCAGCGGAGGAATTCCGGTCGAGCTCGCGCCGATGAGTCTGCTCTCCGTTGCCAAGAAGACGATTGCGGAACTTCAGTTGACGCATCCACAAAGGACGATCGAACTGCACGCCGAGGGCAATCCTGAAGGGGAGTGGGACGGCGGTCGACTCGAACAGGTGTTCTCGAATCTCCTCGGAAATGCGTTGCACCATGGGACAACGACCGACGCGATTCTCGTCACGCTGAGCGGCGACGAGTCCGACGCGATCATCTCGGTGAAGAACGGCGGCGCAATCCCCGAAGAAGTTCTGCCCCACATCTTCGAGCCGTTTCATTCGGGTCGCGAGCGACGCAAGCGCGGTGAGGGGCTCGGGCTGGGCCTCTATATCGTCCAGCAAATCGTCAACGCCCACGGAGGAATCGTCCAGGTGCGCTCGTCTGCAACCGAGGGCACGACGACCTTCACGATCAAGCTTCCTCGTCGTGCGACTCGCATTGGCGCAAGTCTGGGCTCGATGCCAGCAGACTTCTCGGCCGAATGATCTTTCGAGAAGACATGACTCCGAGTGACTTTCCAGACGAGTCACCCACTTCGGTCCGGAGCGCATCGACGCGACGCATGCAGACGTTGCGGCGCATTCTCGAAGCGGGTCGTAACGGGGCCGAAACGCGGCGAACGTGCGTCGAACTGGTCGAGGCCGTCGCACGCGAAGAAGGGGATCTCGCCTTCTGTCTTCTCTATGTCGTGCGTGAGGGTATCGCCGAGCTCGCGGCAATGCAGCTTGGACAGCTCTCGATTCCTGGCGGGCTCGCTCGCGTCGATTTGGCCGACGACCGTGCAACGACTATTTTGAGCAAAGCGATGGTGAGCGGGCGCAAGGGGTCGCTCGAGCTCACGGCGGGAGATTTCAGAGGTGTTTCTACGGGAGCTCCCTATCGCGCATGGATTGCACGAAACGATCGACTGCGAGCCGGCGAGGTTCGTGGCGCCATCGTCGTTCTCGGCGTCGTTTCGTCCGGTCAATCGGAAGACGTCGACGACGACTTCTTGAACGTCGCCTCACATCTCATGCTCGGAAATATCGAATCCTCGAAAGACTTCGAATCGGCCGAGTCGGTAACGAACGACTCCTCGGCGGTAGGCTTGGGCGTTCTTCCGGCAGACTCAGTGCGACGCGCGAAGGACGAATTTCTCGCGCTCCTCGGTCACGAGCTTCGAAACCCGCTCACGCCGATCACGACCGCGCTCGATTTGATGCGGCAAAAGAAGGGCGATCACGAACGCGAGCGCATCGTCATCGAGCGCCAAGTCGAGCACCTGCGGCGTCTCGTGGACGACCTTTTGGACGTCTCGAGAATCACGCGCGGCAAAGTCGTTCTCAAGAAGGCTTCCGTCGAGACCGCAGAGTTCGTCGCCAAGGCGATCGAGCTCGCGAGCCCTCTCCTCGAGGAGCGTCAGCATCACCTGATGGTCGACGTTGCGGCGACGGGGCTTCTCATCCTCGGCGACTGTCCACGCCTCGCGCAGGCGATCGCGAATCTCCTCACCAATGCCGCCCAATATACGCCGCGAGGAGGGCACATCTCGCTCGTCGCAACCGCGCAAGAAGACGAAGTCGTCATCTGCGTCAACGACGACGGAACCGGCATCGACGACGTCATCCTGCCGCACGTGTTCGACATGTTCGTGCAAGAAGGGCAGCCGCTTGCGCGTTCACAAGGAGGGCTCGGCCTGGGGCTCGCGCTGGTCCGCAGCATCGTCGCGCTTCACGGCGGAAGGGTCGTCGCCTCGAGCGCGGGGAAGGGACGAGGCAGCCAGTTCGTGGTTCATCTCCAGCGCGCCGCGGAGAGCGCGCCGCGCTCGATGCAATCTTCGCCTCAGCTCGGCCCAGGAGCGTTGCAGGTTGGACACCGTATCCTCATCGTCGACGACAACATCGACGCCGCCGAGATGCTCGCGGAATGGCTCGCGGGCAAAGGCCACGACGTTCGCGTCGCGCACGACGGACCTTCGGGTATCGCGAAAGGGCTAGAATTCGAGCCTGCAATTGGCCTCATCGACATCGGACTCCCGGCAATGGACGGATACGAAGTCGCGCGGCGCATTCGCAGCGAGCCGACGATCCAAGGGATGCAACTCATCGCGGTGACGGGCTACGGTCAGGCGAAGGATCGTCAGGAAGCCCTCGACAGTGGCTTCGACTCGCACATGGTGAAGCCGATCGATCTCAAAGCGCTCGACGCGATTCTCGATCGAGCTTCGAAGCGCGTCGAGCGCTGAGCCGGAGTCAGGCGACCGGAAGAGAGACGAACCAACGTTGCGCGAGCCAATCGACGAGCTCGAGGCGGTGCGCTGCGCAGAACGCGTCGAGCAAGGC
>JAHFDV010000455.1:2002-5098 GCA_023248815.1 Myxococcales bacterium | reverse complement strand
CATGTAGACCTTGTCTTTGGCGAGCTCGAACTCGACCATCGAGAGCGCGTCCTTGTCTTGGCGAGCCGCGAGAAGGGCGGCCTCGTTGACGAGGTTTTCGAGCTCGGCGCCGGAGAAACCCGGTGTACCGCGCGCGATCACTTCCATGTTCACGTCGGGTGAGAGTGGCGTACGACGGCTGTGAACGCGAAGGATGGCTTCACGACCACGGACGTCGGGGAGGCTCACGGTGATGCGGCGGTCGAAACGACCGGGGCGAAGAATCGCGGGGTCGAGAACGTCGGGGCGGTTCGTCGCGGCGACGATGATGACGCCGTCCGAAGACTCGAAGCCGTCCATCTCGACGAGGAGCTGGTTGAGCGTCTGCTCGCGCTCGTCGTGTCCGCCGCCCATGCCGGAGCCGCGGTGACGACCGACGGCGTCGATTTCGTCGATGAAGATGATGCACGGAGCGTGCTTCTTTCCTTGCTCGAAGAGATCACGGACGCGGCTTGCGCCGACGCCGACGAACATCTCGACGAAGTCCGAACCGGAGATGCTGAAGAAGGGGACACCTGCTTCACCGGCAATGGCGCGCGCAAGGAGCGTCTTTCCGGTACCTGGCGGACCAATCATGAGAACGCCCTTTGGAATACGACCGCCAAGGCGCTGGAATTTCTTCGGATCTTTGAGGAAGGCAATGAGCTCTTCCACTTCATCTTTTGCTTCATCGACGCCGGCCACATCCGCGAAAGTGATGCGGTTTTGGGCGTCCGACAGAAGGCGCGCTTTGGACTTGCCGAAGCTCATCGCTTTGCCGCCGCTCGCTTGGAGCTGGCGCATCATCACGAAGAACATGACGCCGAGGAACAGGATCGGGATGATGCTGAGGAGCGCGCTCGAGAAGAGGGGCGAGCCTTCTTCTTTTTCGAACGTGATGCGGACCTTCATCTCCTTGTTGTCGGGCTTGAGCGTCTCGAGGAGCTTCTCATCGGCGAAGGGGCCGACGGTCTCTTTCCAAACGGGCTTGCCCGTCGCGGCGACCTTCCGCTCTTTGTAGAAGTAGTCGCGATCCTTGATTTTGATCTCTTCGACCTCGCCGGCATGCACCTGCTCGACGAATTCGCTGAAGCTGGCGGCCGCTTTCACGTCGCCCTTCTGTACGTATTCCCACAGCATGAGAACCGCGAATGCGACGACGACCCACAGCAATAGCGCTCGATGTGAAGCTTTCACGCGAAATAACCTACCATTCTCGGTGCGCTCCGTCGCGCGTTAATAGCTTAGCGCAGGAAACCTCCGTTTCCATCGAAACGGTCGCGCGCTTCTCGTCGCGGGGCCGGCGAAAAACGCCTTACTCGCTTCTTCGAACGTGCGTTCGCTCGCGCCGAAGGACAAGGCCTCCAGGCAACCAAATCTCAGTTTCCTTCTGACCATCCGCCAGCGCTTCACGCACCGCGTCGAGGGTTGCGCGCGCGATCGGGAGCGCCGTTTCGCGTGAAGTAACGCTCTCGACCTCGTCTGAAAGATCGTTCAAATGAGAGACGATTTGCGGATCGAGCGCTCGCAGAAGTGGAAGCAGCTCATTGCGGACGCGCGTGCGGAGAAAGCGCGGCGCAGCATTCGAAGGATCATCGCAAAAGGGAATGGCGTGGCGCGTCACGTGCGCGTCGATGTCGGCGCGCGTCGCCGCAATAAAGGGCCGAAGCTTGTGTCCGCTCTTCGGCGGGAGAACGTGGAGACCGCCCGCGCCCGCGCCGCGCAAGAGACGAATGAGCACGGTCTCGGCGCGATCATCGGCGTGGTGAGCCGTCGCCAAGGTCGTCGCACCGACGTCCTTCATCGCGCCTTCGAGCGCGGCGTACCGCGCCCTTCTCGCCCGCGCCTGAAGGTTACCCCCAGCTCCCACGTCGACGCGTGTCGTCGCGAAGGGAATGCCGCGGTGTTTGGCAAAGCGTGAGGCGACTTCGAGCTCGGCGCCCGCACCTTCTCGAAGGCCATGATCGACGCCGTGAGCCTGAAGCTCGAAGCCCACTTTCGAAGAGAGGCTCGCAAGCACGTCCAGGAGCGCCATCGAGTCGCGACCGCCGCTCACCGCGACGAGGACTCGTGCGTCCTTGCCGACGGCGCATTGGCGCAACGTCTCTTTGGTGAGCGTGACGAGGGTGGGGGGATGGGACCGGGGCATACGACGCGGCGAGAACGTTAGCCGACCTCAGGAGGTCTGGCCCGCGCTTCGCTGAGCCGGAACGAGCGATACGATGGTCTCGACGTGGCTCGTTTCGGGGAAGAGCAGGAGGGCGTCCACGCTCGTGATTTCGTAGTGCGCCTCGGCGAGGATCGCGAGATCGCGCGCGAGCGTCGCGGGATCGCAGGAGACGTACAGGATGCCCTTCGGCTTGGCAGCCGCGACGCGCGTGGCCACCTCTTTGGCTCCCGTCCGCGGGGGATCCAAAACGAGGAGATCGATTCCACGGGCGAGCTCGAACGTGTCGGCATCCGCGAGCACCATCTCGATCTTGCGCACGTCTCGGCCAAATTCTCTTCGCGCGAGGTTCTTGCGCGCGGCGCTCACCGAACCCGCATGGGATTCGACCGCCGTGAGCTTTTCGGCAAGGGGCGCGAGAAGTACCGTGAGCGTTCCGGCGCCGGCGTAAAGCTCGACGATCTTTTTGGCGCGACCCTTGATGAGCTCCGCGGCGCGCTTCGCAACGAGCCGAGAGAGTGCGGCATTTCCTTCTTCCGAGGCTTGAGAGAACCCACCCTTTGCGATCTCGAGGGGCAAGTCGTCACCGCCCGTGATGAAGGGCGTCGCGTTCCCGAATACGAGCGGTGCCCTTGCGCCTTCGAGCTCGACCTCGGCCCCGACGAGCACTCCGCTCGCAACGATCTTCTCCAGGGTTCCGAAGAAGGAGGGCGGAAGCTCGCCAGCGAACGTGATTTGCGCGACGGCGGCGCGAGATTCGCCCACGGGGCCGAGCGCCAGACGCACTTCGCCCGTTCCTTTGGCACCACGAAAGAGATCGGGAAGTCTCGCGAAGGCGGCCGCGATGGGGGGCGCCATGATCGCGCACGATTCGAGCTCGACGATGCGCTTCGAACGTTCCCCGAAGAAGC
>JAHFDV010000455.1:0-1992 GCA_023248815.1 Myxococcales bacterium | reverse complement strand
GCTTCGATGGAGACGCGCGCCCGACAGCGATACGTCGCGCTCGTGACTGGAGCGTGCATCGTGACGTTCGCAAAGCCGGTCGCACGCTCGACGACACGTCGGAGCTCGCGCTCTTGCGCTGCCGGCGCGATGTGCATCCAGTTGCAACCTCCGCACTTCGCCGCGACGACGCATCGCGGTTCGTTGCGGTCGCTCGAGGCTCGCATGAGCTCGACGACGCGCGCTCGCGCGGGGCGCGTGGAAAAATCGACGTCGGCAACGATCACGTCTCCGATCATCGCGCGCGGAACGAAGACGGCGCGGCGTTCTTTCTCGTGCTCGATCAGCGCGACGCCTTCTCCGCCGCGAGCGAGGTCGCTCACTTCGAGCTCCAGCGAGATGGTCTTCGTGCGACGCTCCTGCGCGCCTTTGCGGGGTCGCATTCGTCGGCTCAACGACACGCGAAGATGGCGTAGCCACCGAGACGGTCATTCGACGTGAGATCGGTACGCGACATCCATACGACGCCGACGCGGCTGTCGCTTGCGGCAACGGCCACGCGTCCATCGGCAGCTGCGCTCGCGCCGGGAACGGGGACCTCGCGAATACGAACGGGCGTCGTCGACGCGTTGTCGATCGCGAGGAGCGACGTGCCGCCGTTGCCCGTGCGCTGCGTCACGATGAAGAGGCGTTTCGTCGTGCCGTAATCGAATCCCGTAATGTCGGCGAAGACCGGCTCGCCGAGGGTCGACTCGCTAATCTCCGAGTCGTTGACGGGGAGCGCGAGCTGCTCGGGCGTGTTGACCTTCGGCTCGTAACCGCGAAGCGTGAGCTTCTTGTCGTTGCCGTCCGTGACGACGAAGATTCTGTTGCCGAGAACGGTCGAAGAGCCCCACGTACCGACGAGCGTGCTCGGTGGGGCGATCGAAGAGAGCTGGGTTGCCGAGACGAGATTCACTGCGAGTCGATTTGGCGCGCCTGCGTCGGGGACCGTTCCGCCGTCGGCCGTCGAGAGCTTGGACGTCGCCAAGAGGCCCAAGAGCGATCCTTGAGAAATGAGCTGCGATTCGAGGTCGGCACCGCTTCCGAACTTTTGCGGAAGTGGATCGCCGTTGCGCACGATGATCTGCGACTGCCCTTCTTGAACGTACGCAAAGAGGAATGCGTTGAGCGGGTCCGACCACGCGACGGTGTGCGATCGCCCCATCGAGATCGGCGTATCGTCTGCGCAATTCTTGCACTGAAGGAGCGAGAACCCGTTCGTCTTGGTTGCTCCCGTTGCGTCGACCGAGAAAATCTGGAAGCCCGGGTTTTGTGTGACCTTGCAAGGCTTCGCCGCGACCACGAGACCGTCGTCGCCGTGAAACGCGATCCCGACACCATCGCGAAGAGGGCCGCAGTGCTCGAGCACGGTTTGTTGTGGCGTCCCGCCTCCTGCTCCCTTGTCGACGGGAAAGAGTGTGAGGCGCGAGATGAGCGCGCTCGGCACCGTCTCGCGATAGGCGATAAGAAAGCCGTTGGGGGTCGCGGCGATCGCGGGATGGCTCACGACTTGATCGATGGCTTGCGGTGCGCCGAGCGCGTTCGGGAGCGGGCCCGAACCGACGAGCTCCAATGTGCATCCTGCACCGATCGTCGGATAGCCGTTGTCCGTCGGAGGAACGCATTGCCCGACTTGGCAAACGGTGCTCGACGAGCACGCAGCGCCGTTGCCCACACGATCGAGCGGAATCGTGACTTCTGTCTCTTCGCTCATGTCGGCGATCGTGCAGCCGGTCGCAATTACGTGACAGTCGTCCGCGCGGGCGGTCGCGATGAACGCGTATTTGGCGGCCGAAAGATTGCCGAAGCTCGGTGCGTTGCCCTTGCTGAACGTCTTACGAATCGCGGCTCGCGCGGGCACACCTCCGGCGAGTTGTTCTCGCGGGGGACACGTCGTTCCCTCGAGAGCGCCGACTTCGTACCATCGTGTCTCGGCGTCGACATCGGGTGGAACCTGGAGCGAGAGGTCGA
>JAHFDV010000454.1 GCA_023248815.1 Myxococcales bacterium | reverse complement strand
CCCAGCTGAGTCGCATCTGACTCAGTAACGAGAAAGGCCTCGCAGCGATGCGGGGCCTTTTTCTTTTGTCTGCAGCGTCCTGCTTCCTTCCGCGAGCTACTTCCCTTCCCCAAGCACCCGCGCGCGCATCGTGCTCGTTGCCTCCTCTGCGCTCAGGTGCGCGAGCTCTACCGCCAGAATGGGTTCACGCACGGTCACGCGAACGTCTCCCTTTGGCGCCAGCATCTCGCGCGCGAGGAGAGCAAGGCGCAGCTCGGGCACAGCGTAGCCGCCGTAGCGAAAGAGCGCGCTGCTCTCACCTGCAATATCCACGGGAATGACGGTCGCTTTCGTTCGCTGAGCGATCCGTCCCGTGTGCGAATGCCATTTGCGATCGGTCGTGCGCCTCGCGACCCAGCTCGATAGCTCCGCAACTTCTCCCGCCGGAAACATGCCGACCGCGCCACCGTCGCGGAGAAACCGCGTCATCTTGAGCAGCGCTTCGGCGTTCATCACGCGCGACTTTTCGCTCTTCGTGTCCCCCATCACCTGGATGGGGACGAGCACGGGCGCGAGCTCCGGAAGCGCACGCAAGATCGCGTTGGCGACGAATCGATAGTCCGCACGCACGTCGCTCATCAGCGCCACGAGCGCGAGTGCGTCGACCGCACCGAACGGGTGGTTCGAAACGAACAGCAGCGGCCCCGATATTTTCCGCAAGGTCGCGATCGTCACGCCTTCGTACCGCGCATGCGTTCCCAGGGCCGCCGACGCAACGCGACAGAAGTCGCCTGCCGTTGCACCCGTTGCGAGAGATTGCCGAACATCGCGGTAGCGCTTCTCGAGCTCCGAGAGGCCGAGAAAGCGCTTGAACCAGGCATCTGCTGCTTTTGGCAACGCAAGGTCGAAGTCGCCGAGGGACGCGGACGGTGGTTTGGGCGAGCTCACGCATGGACGTATCGCACGTCGAGGGCGAGGCCGTAATTGGCGTTGAACATCCTGAGCTCTACCCCTATCGCTTAGCGCATGGCAAAGGAGCGTTCGAGCCTGTCGCTTCGCTATAGTGCTCGGTCGCTACGCGATGGTTTTTCCGAGAGAGGCCCTTCGAAGAGCGCAAGCCGCCCGTTCGATCTGCGTTCGAGTCTGCTGCGAGTCTTCGGGGTCATTCAGCGCAAGAAGGTCGTGATTCTTCGCGACAACCCGCGCCTCTGCGGCGCCGTGCTCGCTGCCTCCGATACGAAGGGAGCGATGATCGAACGGCTGTTGGCGCAGCCCGCATGGAGGCCCAGCTATTCGATCGAGTCCGAGGACGGCGCACGTTGGAAGCAGCTCGCCACCGATGCGAAAACGGTGATGGCGAGGCTCCACTGGCGCGAACGTCTTCCGCCGATCATCGCGCGCCGATTCCGCGATATCGAGAGCAAACAGCAGGTGCGCGCCGGACGCCTCGTCGACGCGGAGCTCTTCGCGAAACTCGTAGGCTCGATCATGTTCGAGCTCGTCTTCGATTTTCCCATGAGCACCGAGGACGAGGCGCTCTTCTACTCGGCGTCGCTCGAGTGGCGAAAGCAGATCGCCGTGAAAGCGGAAGGTGACGGGCGCATCAAGCAAGCCTTTTGGTCGCGCTTGACCGTTCTCGTCGAGGCGTCGGAATTCAAAGACGGACTGACGACCTACGCGAGCGATCCAGCGGCCTGGCTTTCGGTATTCGCGCAGCCGTTTCTGATCTCACCGATGATCAATGTCGGCGACATTTTTGCAGCCGCTTTCGAGTTTCTTCGGAAGGACGCGCAGCAGCTCGAGCGCGCGAAAGGATGGGCGAGAGACGGTGATCGTCCGCGCATCGAAGGCGTCTTGCTCGAAGCGATTCGCCTCCGCCACCCCTTCCCCATTCTCGAACGAGAGCTCTCGCGCGACCTCGACGCCGAAGGGCACAAGATCGCGGCAGGTACCCACGTCTTCATGACGCTCGACGACTTCGATCAAGATCAAACTTTCGATCCCGAACGCTGGCTCGCTCCGGCGAAAGAAAATCCGTACCACGCGATCCCTTTCGCGGCCGGGCCACGCATGTGCATCGGCAAACCGATCGCGCTCGAGCTCATGGCGCAGCTCATGACGGGATTTCTTCTCAGCGAGTCCCTCGATTCGTTTCAGCCCTCCGTGGGGCACCTCTTCAGCGGAAGAGACAATGACGGCAAAGAGTCGATCGCGGAATCGGTCTATCAGGTACGCGTATTCGCGAAGGCGATGTGGCGCTCCATGCGCATTCGTTCCTAATCCTGAATTACGAAGCGCGCGGTGCCTTCGAAGTGCGGGCCATTGCCGCGATGAGAATGCTCGTCGCGACCGATACGTTGAGCGACTCCATCGCGCCCGTACCACCGATGGCGATTCGTGCATCACAGGAATCGAGCACACGATCCGACAAGCCTTCCCGCTCATTGCCCACGACCAAGACAACGGGGCGACCGAAGGCGAACGTCGTCGCGTCGTGCACGCCCTCGCCTTCCGTGTCACCCGCGACCACTTGCACTCCCAAGGAACGCAAGCGTCGAAGGCTCTCTGCGAGATCCGTCGTGCGCGCGAACGCGAGATGTTCTGCACCCCCCTCCGCCACGCGGATGGCGTCGTTGGGGAGACCGGGATGCGGTGCCGGCGCGCCGAGCAAGACGCCCTGGACACCGAAGAAAGCGGCCGTTCGCAGAATCGCGCCGATGTTGTACGGATTGCGGACGCGGTCGAGCGCGAGCGCGATGCCCTTGGATTTTACGAGCGACTCACCGAAGGCGTTCGGTGTGAGCCATGTGCGCGGGCGCGCGCGAACGAGAATTCCTTCGTGGGTCTCGGTTCCAATCTCGCTCCGCAAGTCATGCGCATCCACGATCTCGAAAGGGATCTCTTGTCCCTCGGCCCAAGCGAGAAGGTCTTCGACATCTTCGGCGCGTTCGCGCGTTACGAGAAGGGAGTCGATGTCGTCGGGGCGCTTCTCGCAGAGCGCAAGCGCAGAACGAAATCCGTAGACGATGTCCAGAGTAGGCGCCTCGCTGGCACTTCTCTTGGAAGACTCTTTGCGTTGCGGGCGGGTGTCGCGCTGAGGAGCTCGCTTCATCGAGCGTTCTCTAACAGAATCTAGATGCCCTTCGTGAGGTGCTCGACGAGAATTTTTCCGCCGAGCCCAACGAGCACTAGACCGCCCAGGACCTCGAATGCTTTCGCCGACGTGACACGCTTGGCAGCGAGTGATCCCGCGGCCGAGAGAACGAAAGTGGTCACGCCAATCGTCACGATCGAGAGAACGAATGGTGCATGCAGCATGGGCAACGTGATGCCGACCGCAAACGCGTCGATGCTCGTCGCGAGTCCGAGCGCGAGCAGCACGACGAGAGATGCGCGCTCGGACGGCGCCCCGTCCTCGGCTTCATCGCCTCCACGAATGGCGTCGAAGAGCATCTTGCCGCCAATCCCCGCGAGCAGCACGAAGGCAATCCAGTGGTCCCATCGCTGCGCGAGCGGCCCGAGCTTCGCGCCGATGCCGTACCCGAGGAGCGGCATCGCCGCTTGAAAGAGGCCGAAGACGACGCCGAGCGAGAGAGCCCGACGAAGCGGTCCGCCCGCGATTCGCTTCGTGCTCGCAACGGACGCCGCGAGCGCGTCCATCGAAAGGCCGAGCGCGAGGAGGAGAATCGAGAAAAAACCCATTACCAGGGCTTGGAGGCAGCAAACGCGGCGTGGATGAGTCCGATGTGTGAATACGCCTGCGGGAAGTTCCCCCACATCCACCTCTCCACGGGATCCCAGTCTTCGCCGAGCAGGCCGAGCGGTGTCATGATCTCGTTGATGCGTGCCATGACGTCACGCGCCTCGCTCTGACGACCGATCGACGCGAGCGCTTCGACCAGCCAAAACGTGCAAAGCACGAAAGCGACCTTGGGAACGCCGAGGCCGTCGTCACTGCGATAACGAAGCAGCCAACCGCCGCGATCGAGATCGCGCACGATCGCATCCACCGTCGAGTGAATGCGTGGGTCGTTCGGCGGAACAAGCTTCAAAGTGGCCGCCTGTAGCAGGGCCGCGTCGAGATCGACCCCTCCGTGCGTCGCAGCGAAGGCCTTGGCGTCTTCCGACCATCCGTCCTTCAGAATCATGTCTTTGATTCGCCGACTCTCACCTGCGAAGCGCGCTCGGACGGCATCGTCCGTCGCGACACGAGCGGCGCGATCTGCCGCTGCCCAAGACATCAGCGTCGAGAACGTCTGGGGCGTCCATTCTTTACGCACCTCCCAAATGCCGGCGTCTGGCTTGCCCGCGAGCGAGCACGCCTTTTCGGCGAAGCGCAGGAGCAAGTTCATGGTGGCGGGAGAGCGTTCGCGCTCGAAGCGCGCATCCGTAAAAATGGGCGCGAGTGCCAGCACGACCTCTCCGAAGATGTCGTTCTGTTGGTGATGCATCGCGCCGTTTCCGATGCGCACGGGGCCATCGCCGCCATAGCCCGCCCATTCCGACAGGATGGACTCTTCGAGATCCGCGCGACCATCGATGCGATAGAGCGGGTGAAGGTCGAGTTCCTTGGACGTCGACGCGATGTTCATCAAGAACTCCACGAACTGTTCGCGCTCTTCGAAGTGTCCGAGAAGGCGAAAGGCGGAGATGGCGTAGTAGGAGTCGCGAAGCCAGCAGTAGCGGTAGTCCCACGTGCGACCCGAGCCGGTCGATTCGGGGATGGAGGTCGTCGTTGCAGCGACAATCGCTCCCGTGTCTTCGTAACAGTGGAGCTTCAACGTGAGCGCCGAGCGGATGACCTCGCGTTGATAGTCGGCGGGGATGTTGCAGTGCTTCACCCAGCGTTCCCAGTAGCGCTGCGTCTCGTTGAAGAAGCGCTCTGCAAGCGCGGCGATCGGCTCCTCGACGGGAGACCCATACGAGAGAACGAGATGCTTTCGCTCGGTCAGCGCAAAGGGATGCCCTTCGAGATACGAGAGCGGAACGTCGGTCGTGAGACGAAGCTCGGTAGGAAACCCATCGTACGAGATGTGATGCGAGCCTTGATCGCGACGTGGCTTTTTCTTCGTCCACCCGAGACGCGGATCGCAGTTGATCTCGACCATGGGCGCACCCG
>JAHFDV010000453.1 GCA_023248815.1 Myxococcales bacterium | reverse complement strand
CGCTCTTTTGTATGAGCGCTTTTTCGACGCGAACCGCGGGAGCACGGCGATGATGCGCATGCTCGGCATGGCGATCGCCGTGGGCGCCGCCTTCATCCTCGGCGTGCGCGTCGGGATGAGCCTCGCGCTCCGCAAGATCAAGGCGCCAAAGAAGTAGGCGCAGAACCGCACGATAGTGGGCCGCTCTCGCACTGGGCGCTACGATCGCGTTCGTGCCCGTTCTGCGCTCCGCCCGCATTTTTGCGATCGCATCCTGCGCGATCGGCGTCTCGTGGACGACGCTCGCGCACGCATGGGAAGACACCTTCTCTTCCCCGCGCTCGGCCCGGAGTGCCGCCGCCAAGTCCAAGGGGTCGTACGGCTGCGTGCGCGAAGACGAGCTCGACGCTCTCGCCTCCGAGCTCGCCAAGGTCCGCGCAGAAGGAAGTCCGCTCGGCTCTCAACTGGAGCTAGCGGAGCGCTTGCGGGAACGAGGTCTTCCCTACGTCTGGCCCAAAGCATTTGCGGCGACGGGCGAAGAAGCTGCGCTCGCGAAACGAGGGACCGCCTGGTTGAAAAGCCACAGCTTCGAAGGCGAAGCGCGTTGCGGCATCGTCCAACAAGGTAACGCGGATGGAAGTACAGATCTCGTCATCGTCGTCGTCGATGTCCTTGCCGACCTCCAGCCTCTCCCGCTGAAGACCCACGCGGGCAAATGGCACACGCTCGAAGCGAGGTTTCATGGGCCCGTCACGGAGCCCGTCGTTCACATCGTCGGCCCCGATGGGCTTCCACGAACGGTCCCGACGAGTCGTTATGGCGATCGCGTCCGCGCATCGTTCGCTGCCGATCGCCCGGGTCGTTTCACGGTCCAGCTCCTCGCCGATGTCGGCGCGAGCGCAAGGCCCATTCTCGAAACGGTCCTCTTCGCCGACACCGAACCGTTTCATCCGAAGGCTCCCAATGCCCCTACTGACGCCTCGCTCGTCGATCTCGTCGCCCGCTTTCGAAGCGACGAAGGGCTGCCGCTTTTTACTCGAGACACCTCACTCGACCGCGTCGCCGAGAGGCACGCACAAGCGATGCTGCGCGAGAAGCGCGTCGCGCACGATCTCGGAAGCGGCGACCCTCGCGAACGCATCGCCAATAGCGGCATCTCCGCGCGCTCCGTCGGTGAGAACGCGGCTCACGCTCAAACGCTCGCGCTCGCGCACGAAAGCTTCCTCGCGAGCCCCTCACACCGAGCGAACCTCCTCCGCAACGACTTCTCGCGCCTCGGACTCGGCGTCGCCAAAGACGAGGACGGAAGCGTGTGGGTCGTCGAGCTGTTCACTGCGGGAAAGTGAACGGCGCTGACGGCGGCCCGGAGCGTCATTCCGCTCAGTGAATCGCATTCCCGGCGCGTATGCGCCCAACCAACAAAGCACGAACGCTCAGAGCTCAGCGCGAGATGCGTGACGCGAGGACCGCCTTCACCCGAAGTGAGGCGGCCCGGAGCGTCATGCCGCTTCAGTGCAGGGCATTCGTGTCTTCTTGTGCGAGGATCTTGAACTCGCAGCGGCGGTTCATCGTGCGACCGTCGGGCTTCTTGTTGTCGGCGATCGGCTGCGTCTGTCCGTAGCCATGCGACTCGAGACGATCCGCTTCGGTGCCGTGCTGAATGAGCCACGCCTTCACCGCGTCGGCGCGTGATTGCGAGAGCGACATGTTCTTGTCGGCATTGCCCGTGTTGTCCGTGTGGCCTTCGACCGCGAGCTTCTTGATGCTCGGATTGGCCTTGAGGACGTTCGCGATCTCTTGGAGAAGCGGGAAACTGTCCGCCAAGATTTGCGCCTTGCCGGTCGCGAAGTGGACCTGCTGCATGATCATGATCTTGCCGTTCTCCATGTGGATGAACTGCGGGCAACCATTCTTGCTCGGATCCTTGCTGGGCATGCCCGGCTCGTGCGGGCACTTGTCGACCACGTCCGGCACTTGATCGCCGTCGCTGTCGTCTTCAGGGCAACCGTCGCCGTCGTCGATGCCGTCTTTGTCTTCCGCTTGGTCGGGGCACTTGTCGAGCGAGTCGATGATGCCGTCGCCGTCGCGATCGGGTGGCTTCGGGCAACCATCCGTGGGCTCGCTGCCCTCGTGATCCTCGGGCTCCTTCGGACACGCGTCGACTTCGTCGGGAATACCGTCGCCGTCTTGATCGCGGAAGCCGCCTTTTTCCATTCCGCGTTCGCGGCGCCACTTTTCGCGGAGCTGCTCTTTTGCGTCGATGGGCTTCACGTCGAGATCGGGATCGAGCGGAGCCGAAACTCCGATGACTGCCATGAGGCGCATATCCGGCGCGCCGTAACCGTTGGCGATGAGCGAGCCGCCGTTTCCGCCGATCCACCAACGCTCTTTGGCGCCCAGCTTGAAGCGCGCCTCTGCGAGCCACTCGATCGGCGTGTTGCGCTTTTGACCGAACGTGTCGCCGATGAGGTCGCTGCTCTCGATGCCGAGCTGACCGAAGATGCTGCCGCCGACGCGGATCTTGCCGTCCGCGAGCGGGATGTAGCCGCCGAGGGCCCAACGAAGCTCGTTACCGATACCGAGACCGGCGACTTGTCCGTTCGAGAGATTCGGCGAGTTCACGGAGTTGTTCGGACGGAAGTGAACGCCCAAGTTTCCCGTAAAGGCGATGAGGCCGAAGTCGTAGTCGACCGAGCCCATGAGCATTCCCGTGATCTGACCGTCGTCGCCGAAGTTGCCGTAGTCGCCCGTGGGCGCAAAAAGGCTTGCCTGCGCACCGAGCGTGAAGCGGTTGTTCTGGCTGCGATAGACCATGCCGCGAAGATCGAGGCGAAGTGGGTTGCCGTGCGCGCCATCCGTGTTGAAGGCAGTGCGCGGTGTTCCGCCGAACGTCGCGTCGGCATAGTTCGGGTTTTGACCCGATTGCACGATCGTGAGCGGGAACGTGGCGCCTACGGTGAAGCGATTCAAAAACTGGAGGCCCACGGTTCCGTACGCCGTCAATTGATGGCGAATGACGCCAACCGGCGAGTCACGCTTCGTCACCGAGTCGGTCGAGGCGATGATGTTGCTCGTGTGAAGAGGATTGTACGAGTAGCCGATGGCGAGCTGGCCGAACGCGAGGAGGCGCGGCTGAACCATGGGGCGAAAGACGTTGATGCCGTCTTCCGGACCGCCCGGTGTTTGCAGGCGGTCGAGAGCGAAGGTTCTTTGTTGCGCGCTCGCAGACTTGGAAAAGAGAGCGCCCGCGGCGAGAAAAGCCGTCGAAGCGAGAAGGGAGAGTCGGCGCGAGCGGGACGTTTCTTTGCGCATAAAAAGCCTCTTCAAGGTGGCGGCGAAGCTATCACGATTTGTCGAGACGGGACCCCTTTCGGTGCTCTTTTTGCCACGGTGAGGCGCTCGGACCTCGCGCTTTCGAGGGCGCGAACGGGCCTCGAAGGGCTCGCTCTTTGTTCCCCACGAGAGGCGTTCCCCTGTAGCATTCGCGCAGCCCATGTTCCGGCGCCTTGCCCCTCGCTTCATCCTTCTCCTCGGTGTTCTTCTCACAGCCCTCGCCGTGCTCGAGGCCTGTCATCCGCCGCCGCCCGTGCTCGTGCATTCGGGTCGCATCGGCCAGCGTTCCGACGAAGAGCTCGGCTCGGTCGTAGCGTTCGAGCGCTTCCCCGAAGAGGCGAAAGCGAAGACCAAAGAAGGCTTCACCGCCATTCGCAGCATCGACGATTGGGATCTCGCCTTCGCCGACGTGCCGAAGAAGAACCGGCCCAACGCGCCCTCGTTCGACTTCGAAAAGTACATGATGATTCTCGCGTACACCTCCGACGAAGCCGTCGAGAAGCTGCGCGTGCGCACGGTCATCGGCGCTCCGACGGGCGTTCATGCTTACGTGACGGAGACGCTTCGCGGCAAAGGCTGCGCTCCGAAAAAGACCGCCGACAAAGGCGTTCTCGAGATCGCGAGCTTTCCGCGAACTGACCGGGTGATCCACGTTCACCTCGACGTCGAAGAAGCGGAGTCGTGCGACGTCGAGCAAGTGCAGGGCGAGCTCGTTTGCAAGGTCGTCGGAACGAGCACGGGTTTGCCGCGTCTGGTCGCAGGTGCAGGTCAGAAGATCGACTGCTCGGCGAACAACGCTCCAGGCATGTACGACCGCAATTGGAACTTCGTGCACTTGCCGAAGGGCTCCGCGTCGAAGTTCACGGTCCTTCCCGAAGCAATGCATGTCGTCTTCCAAACGGACGTGATCGGGACGTACGAGCTCGCGCTCGAGCTCTCGAGCGCCGATCGTAAAAATGGCGTCTATCGCGGCACGGTCGAAGTTACGCCGCCGAGCGATCAGCTCTACATCGAGCTCGTGTGGTCGAAGTTCGACGCGACCGATGACCCTTCGACCTTCACGCGCGTCGAGCTCCGAACGCAAGAGGTCCTCGAAGAGGGCGGCAAGCCGACGATCAACGCGAAGACCGGCAAAGAAGTCACGGACAAGGCGGGCAAACCGATTCTCACGAAAGAGAAGCTCGGCAAGCTCTGCATGCTCGGCGCCGAGAAAGTCGCGACGTGCTTTCCCGAAAAAGTCGGACCGAACGTGCTCATGCGTCTTTCGGGCGGCACGGGTCGCTTCAAGACGTTCGTGCGTTACCTCGACGAGCGCTTCGACGGCATGCCGGTCCTCTGCGCGCGCACGTACAACAAGGGCAAAGAGACGGGCGAAGAGTGCGACAACACCGCCCGCAAAGCCGGCTCCACGTGGACCGTTGGCATTGCGAGTGAGAAGGACGGCACGTTCGAAGACGACGAACCCGAGGCTCCTCCCGCGGCGGGAACGAATGCAGGCGACGCTGGTGCGCCTGCGCCCACGAAGTGGTGAGCTCTCCGCGACCGTGTGATCTCGATCGAGATCACGCATTGACGCCGAGAAAGAGCCTCATTCGCGAGTGAGTGCTACGCTCACCGGATGCTTCGCTCGCCCTTCTTTCTTCTTTCGCTCGGGCTCTTGTCGGGTCTCGCAATCGCAGCTCCTGGCTGCGGATCCGATGACGCTATCTCTCCGCAAGACCAAGATGCGTCGAGCGACGCCAAGCTCGACTCGCGACCACCGCCGACACCCGCGCCCTTCGGTCTCGA
>JAHFDV010000452.1 GCA_023248815.1 Myxococcales bacterium | reverse complement strand
TGACGGCCACGCCCATCCAAAGCTCCTCGACTTCGGGATCGCCAAGTTGATGGGCAGCTCGGAAGGGGCGCAATCCAAAACGCGCACCGGCACCCCGATGGGAACGCCGCTCTACATGTCTCCCGAGCAATGCCGCGGCGTGAACGTCGACCATCGGACGGACGTCTATTCGTTCGGCGCGATGATTCATGAGCTCCTCACCGGAAAGACGCCGTTCGACGGCGAGACGATGATGGACGTCCTCCTCAAGCAAACGACGGCAATGCCGCCCGCAATGTCGGAGGTGAACCCCGAGCTTCCGGTCGCACTCGACGCACCGGTTCTTCGTATGCTCGAGAAAAGTCCCGACCAGCGCCCGCAATCGATCGGCGGCGCATTCGAAGATCTTTTGGTCGCCGCGGGACTGAGCGAGCAACGCTCTTCAGGGCAAGGGAGTGTTCCTCACCCGCGCGCATCCGCCTCGCGAATGTCGGCATCCACGATGGCGAACGTGGGAGCCGCGAAAACCGTCGCGCTCGGTACGTCGAGCGGGACCATCGCGGGCTCGGCGAGCTCGACGGCGCCGAAGTCGCGTTTCCCTCTCGTCCCCGCCTTGGCCGGGATCGCGGTGCTCGTCGGATTGGCCTCGTTCGTTTTCGCGAAGCGCGGCGCTGCCCCCGCAAAAGACGACTTGGCTTCCGTGAGAATCGAGTCCACGGCATCGGAGTCGACCGTCGCGAAGCCCGTGCCGCGCGCCGCACCCGAGGTTGAAGTCACCGTCCACAGCACCCCCTCCGCCGCAGACATTCTCGTCGCCGGAAACAAAGTCGGCGTGTCCGACGAGCCTTTCAAGCTTCGTCGCGAGGGGGGGCCTTACGTGCTTTCCATTCAGAAAAAAGGCTTCAAATCGGCGGACCTCACGATCGACGATCGTCAGAACCTTTCGACGGCGAGTGAGATTGCTCTCACCGTGGCACTCGAAAAGCAAAAAGAAAAGTCCTCGAAGCCACCCGCGCTCTCGCGCGACATTCCTTCCGGGTACCCGTGAGCCGCGACGGCTGACGAACGTGGGACGATTCGAACGACCGACGAACAACCGAAAGCAGGGAGACGGGAGCACGCATGCAGCGAATGAAACTTGTGTCGGTCGGGACACCTCTCGGCACTTTCGTCGTCGCGGGAGCAATGGTCGCGTGTGCGACTCTTCCCGATCTCGAGCGCTCGGATTGTGGTGACGGCTACGTAGAGCGCGGCGAAGACTGCGAGCCCGGCGTATCCTCGCTCGGCGGTTCGAAAACGATCCATTGCGCGGGTAAGGGAGAAACTAACGCCTGTCGCTATGTGGTCACGAGCGAGAACGACTCGTGTCCTTTCGGCTGGGCCAAAGGCACGGACGCGATCTGTCGACGAGCGAGCGGGCTCTTTCAATCGGCGAGCACGACGACGACTCTCGTCGGTAGTGGAGCGATGCAGGCTGCGGACTTCAACGGCGATGGTCTGTCGGACATCGTCGCCGACCAAAGCGTCGACAACGTCATCTTGCTCGGTCAATCCAACGCGACGTTTTCGTCGGGACAGCGAATTCCGGGCACGCTCACGTCGCCCTTCCTGCGCACGCGTGACCCCGACGGCGCAGCCGACGTCTTCCTCCCGCGCACATTCTTGAGCGCGTGGCGTGGACGCCCTGGAGAGAGCGAACTACGCCCCGCGATATTTCCGTTCTTCACGCTTCCCTCGAACGCGCGCATCGTTCCGGTGCTTGCACGAGGATTTTGGGAGGGGCAGGCCGACGCCGTCACCGTCGCGAAAGACGTCTTCCTCTTGGTCGAGATTACGGTCGCTGGCGGAGCGCCATTCGTTACCCTTTTCGATCTACCAGGTGTCGACCCCGCGACGAACGGATTCGCGGGGCTCTTCATTTTCCCCACCCTCAAGCTCGATGATCTCGCGATCGGACCCGACGGCGCGCCGCTCGTCCGCGCTGCAGAGCTCGACTCGACGAACGATTGCGAGGAGCTCGTACTCGTGCGGAAGACGGGCGACATCGAGGTTCACGCGCCCTGCCAAAGCGTCGGTGGGGTACGCAAGGCCAACAACGGGGTCGGAGCTCCGTTCACCTTCGGGGACGTGCCCAAGCGAGCCGACGACTTCTCGAAGTTTCTAGAAGCGAAAACGTATCCTCCCATCGCCAAGCCGAATGTCCCTGGCGTCGCCACGGGAGTCCTCATCGGAGACATCGGGACGGCCTCGACCGTCACGCTCGATGGTCATCCCGACATCATTCTCGCGATGGAAGAGACGACGGGTGGCGGCAAGGAAGTCACTCTGCATCTTTCATCGGAGCTGAACGACTCCGGGCTCTTTGGACCGATGACGAAGTTGTCGAATGCGATTTCGAAGCTTCCGTTGACGGTAGGCCTCGCGACGACGGATCCGCAGGCTGACTTCGTCATCGCCGACGGCGCCGTCTACAACACACCAAAGGGCGCGATCGTGCAGGCCGCATCCACGAGCGCGGGTGGCGAGCCCTGGACAGAGGCTGCGTTTCTTTCGTTCGACGTCGTCGCGTCACCACTCGTTGCCGATCTCGCAGCGCTCGCGCCAGGACGGTTGGACGTGATTCGCGCCGCTGGCACCGACGGAAGTCTTTTTACGCGGCAGAGCTATCCCGTGTTCGGGAAGCCCACGGCCCTTCTCGTCGCCGACTTCGATGGCGATCTCGTGCGCGACATTCTCTTTCGCGTCGCAGAGACGAGCGAGCTCTTCGTGGCTTATGGCAGACGCGGCACATTCCCGCTTCCGCCCGTTTCCGTCGGTCGCATTGCCGTGGGCGGTTCGATTGCGACCGGCGCGCAACGCGGGTTGCTCGTCGACGGCCTCGAAGACGTCCTCGTCGCATCTGCCAACGGTCGCGCGCTCTCCCTCCTTCTCGGCTCACCTGACCGCGCACTCGAGAGCCCGTTCCTATTGCCTTCGCCGCTCTTGGTCGCCGCGGGGGAGACCTTCAAGCAGCAGCTCGTACTCGCAGGAGCCGCGACGCGAGCCTTTACGAAGACCGACGGGACGGCGGGAGAGGACGTGAGCCTTCTCGCCATGGGAGATCGAAGTGGTCCTCAAGGAACGCGTCGTCGCTTTTACCTGACGTCGGTCGCGCTCAACGCCGACGGTGAGATCGAGATCGGCGATGACGGACGCGCGCGCACGATCGAAGGAGCGGGGTTCGGAGAGAGTGTGGACCCGTCGGACGGCGATGGCATCTGCACCGACTCCCTCTACGACCACGCGCGCCTCGTCTCCATCGACATGAATCGCGACGGTCGCGACGAGATCGTCATGACCACCCCCGCGGGAACGTGCGCACGGCCCCGAACCGCCGACATCGTCGCGCAAGCCGCGATTCACTACGCGTCGATCGGAGGTAGCGGTAGCTCCGAAGCGTGGGGAGCGCCGACCATCACGAAGCTGCCTGCTGCACTTCCCGGCGGCTGGATGCGCCTCTTCCGCGCAGACATCGATGGCGATGGATTCGACGACGTCGTCCACGTCTACGTGACGGGCGACAACGAGACGACGGTCGACCTCTATCTCAATCGCGGAACGCTCGAACTCGGGGCGCCGGCGCGGATGACGCTCGTGGGACGCGCCACGGACGGCGCGGCCCTTCAGCTCGACGACAAACAGGGCAACGAGGTCGTCATCGTCACCTCTGCGAATCTGCTTCGCGCCCACTTCGAAAATGGGGCGTGGACGGCGCCGCTTCCCGTCGGCTCGAGCGGGACCTTCGCGGGGCTCGCTGGCGCCAATATCGTCACGGGCGACTTCGACGGCGACGGCGTCGCCGACATCGCGCTTCGTCAAACCAAGGGTGAGCTCTCGATCTATCGCGGAAGGCCGGTGCTTCAATGAAACGCTCGCTCATCGCTCTCGTCATCACCGCCTCGCTCTTTGCGGGAGGGCAGTCCTTCGCGCAAGACACGACGCCTGATCCCGCGAAGCTCCAACAAGCCAAATCTCTCTTCATTGCTGGGGCGCGGGCCTATACCGATCGCAAATACGACGTAGCGATTCAGGCTTTCGAGCAGGCAAACGTCATCGTGCCGGGAGCGCCTGTCGTCTTCTCGATCGGCCAAGCGTATCGAAAGCTCTACGTGTCTTCGAACCGCCCAGAGCACCTGCGCGAGGCGATCAAGCGCTATCGCGAATACCTGAAGCTCGCTCCGAATGGCGAACGTGCAACAGAGGCGGAGCAAGCAATCCAAGAGCTCTCGATCCTCGAATCGAAAGTGCCTCAAGACTCCGCGTCGAGCTCGGTGGTGACGACCAAAGCAAAGACGCTTCTCTCCATCTCGAGCTCTGCCGAAGGTGCGTCCTTCGTCGTCGATACGATGAAGTCGGCGTCCATCGGTGAGTCCGTCGAAGTCCCGGCCGGTAAGCACCATGTGAAGGTGACGGGGCCCGGTTATGTCGACGAAGAGCGTGATCTCGTAGCCGCCGAGGCGCAAATCACGACGCTCGACATCCCGCTCAAAGAGAGGCCGGCGGCGCTCACGATCGAAGGCACGACGGGGGCTCGCGTCTTCGTCGACGGTCGAGATTTCGGAGAGACTCCCATCTCACGCGCCCCCATTGCCTCGGGCTCGCATCAAATCGCGATCGTCAAGAACGGCCGTCGCTATTTCAGCGACGACTACGACTTCGTGCGCGGCGCGCAGAAGACGATTCGCGTGAATCTCGAAGTTAGTGGCCAACGGAAGGGAAGCTACGTTGCTCTCGCCGTCGGCGGTGCCGCGCTCGTCACAGGTGGAGTGCTATCCATTCTCGCCTTGTCTGCCGAATCGAAAGCGACCGCACTGCGAGACGATCCGAACAACGGGTTCTCGCTGAACGATCCGACTCGCTCCGTCAACGGCACGAGCGGGGACGAGAAGATTGCAGAATACAACAAGTACCGCGATCGCCGCGACACGCTCAACACCGCTTCGTACGTTGCCTATGCGGCATCGGGCGTTGCGCTTGCCACGGGTGTCGTGCTCTTCGCGTTCGACTCTCCCAGAGCGAGCAATGATCGGCGCGCCAAGCAGGAGAAGGCGCCCACGGCTCCGTCGCAGCAACCCGACGCGCA
>JAHFDV010000110.1 GCA_023248815.1 Myxococcales bacterium | reverse complement strand
GCTCGAGTCGATGTCCACGGCCTTGCGTTCGCCGATCTCGATTCTCCTCGACGCAGACACCGGACTGCCTCTCGGCCACCCGTCCGATCGCGAAGGCAATGCTCAGCCAGATTCGCAGGCGACACTGCGACCAACGTCACTGCCACATCCCGAGCAACTCGCCTACGTCCTCTACACCTCTGGCTCCACGGGCAAACCCAAGGGCGTCATGGTGCCTCACGGCGGCATTGCGAGTTACCTCGAAGCGGCGAACACGCTCTATCCTCTGAGCGACGACGACGGCTTCGGCGCGGCCGTACAGTCGACGCTCGCATTCGACCTCACGGTCACGAGCCTTCTCTACCCTCTCGCCCGCGGCAAGGGGATCCTCCTCGCTCCCGATGACGATGACGTTCAAAGCCTCGCACTGACCGTGAAGAGCGCTGGGCGGCTCGGTCTCTTGAAGCTCACCCCTTCGCACTTGGAGCTCCTCAGCGAGCAACTCTCCTCCGAAGAGATGGGCCGCGTCGCTATCCTCGTCGTTGGCGGCGAGGCACTCACCTTCGAAATGCTGCGACGTTGGCAAGACGCGGCGCCACTCACGCGCATCTTCAACGAATACGGTCCCACGGAGACGGTCGTGGGCTGCGCCGTCGCCGAGGCCGCTCACGCGCAATTCGGACCGGTTCCGATCGGCTCACCGATCCGTGCAACGCAGATCTACGTGATCGCGGACGGCGCTTTGGTCGGCTCTGGGATCACGGGCGAGCTCTGGATTGCGGGCGAAGGCGTCACGCGCGGCTACTCGAACCGAGCCGACCTCACGGCGGAGCGCTTCTGGCCGAATCCCTACGGTCGCGCGGGCACGCGGATGTACCGAACCGGAGATGTCGGCCGGAGAACGCGCGACGGGGTGCTCGAATACTTCGGGCGCGTCGACCATCAAGTCAAATTGCGCGGGTATCGCATCGAGCTCGGAGAGATCGAGAGCGTGCTCCAACGCCAAACGGCGGTCGCGTTTGCGAGCGTCATCTTGCGCGAAGACATGCCGGGGCAGCGCTTTCTCGCCGCATACGTTGTCGCCGAGACGGAGCTCGACGAGCCTTCGCTGCGTCGTGCATTGAGCGACGCGCTGCCCTCCTACATGATGCCGCAGACCTTCACGCAAGTGCCGAAGTTGCCGCTCACCGCCAACGGCAAGGTCGACCGTCGCGCGCTGCCGAAGCCGATTCGCTCCGAGAAGACATCGAGCGAACCGCTCGTCGGCCGCGCCGAAGAAGCGTTGGGGCGCGTGTTCTGCGAAGTGCTCGGGCAGGACCGCGTAGGACGCGAGGCGAGCTTCTTCGCGCTCGGTGGCGATTCGATCCTCAGCCTCCGTGTCGTCGCGCTGTTCAAGCGTTCGGGCTTCGTGCTTTCGACGCGAGACATGTTCGAGCAAAGGACATTGCGCGACCTTGCCGCTGTCGCGCGAATCGCCGACGAGTCCATCGCGCACGAAGTCGTCGAGGTCTCCGGTCCCGTTCCTCTTTCACCCATTCAGTCGTGGCTCTTCTCGCAGGTCGACGCCCCGCATCACTACAATCAGTCGGTTCTTCTGCGCGTGACGAGGCCCCTCTCGCGCGACCTTCTTGCGCGTGCCTTGGCCGAGCTCGTGAAGCGCCACGACATGCTGCGCGCGAGGTTCGAGATCCTCTCCAATGGAACGGTGACACAGACCATCGGCCGCGAGGGAGAAGCGGCGTACTACGCGATCGAGGAAACAGGCGTCTCGCAGGCAAACAAGGACGAGCTGATTCCTGCGCTCGCGAATCGCGTCCAGTCCGCGATGAACATCGCGGGCCCCTTGGTGCGCGTCGGCCTCTTCCGTGTAGACGACGGCTCGTCGCGTATCTTCGTCGCGGTGCATCACCTCGCAGTCGACGGCGTCTCTTTCCGAATCTTGCTCGAAGATCTCGAGCGGACATTCGTTGCCCTCGGTGAGGGACGCGCGGTACCGAGCGAAGAGAAGACGACGTCTTTCAAACGCTGGACGGAGCTCGTTGCCGCGCGGGATTTTTCCGATGAAGCAGAGTTCTGGCGCGCGCAACCCTGGTCGCTCGTGCGTCCACTTCCCTGGGGACGAGAGACCGGCGATCGCGGAAGCAGCCCATCGGAAACGGCATCACTCGATGAACGAGAGACCGACTGGCTCCTGCGGGCGGCCCCGCACGCCTATAGGCTGGACGCACAGGACGTTCTTCTGTCTGCGCTTTCCCTCACGCTCTCCGAGCTCACCGAAAGCCCGACGACCCTCGTCGATCTCGAGGGACACGGAAGAGAAAGTGAAGCGTTCGGAGACGCGGTCGATCTATCGCGTACGGTCGGCTGGTTCACGGTGATCGTGCCCGCGCTCTTGCAGTCGTCTTCCGCGGATCCTGCGCTCACGCTGAAGAGCGTGAAGGAACGCCTGCGCGCGAACGCAAAACACGCATTGGGCGCGAGCGCGCTTGGCTACGCTGTAAGGTCTTCGGGATCCGCCTTCGCGGATCTTCCGCGGGCTCAGGTCCTCTTCAACTACCTCGGGCAGTTCGACGGGACGCTCGCTGAAGAGGGTCCGTTTGGCTTTGCCGAGGAAGGCGCGGGCGACGATGTCGATCCGTCTTTCCCGAGGCAATACGCGCTCGAGGTCACGGCGCTCATCGCGAGTCGAAGGCTATCGGTAACCTGGACCCACCCGCCCCACATTCCGCAAACCGAGGTTCGCGCGTGGCTCGACAGGTACATGACACACCTGCGGACGCTTCTCTCGCACGTCGCAGGCCGCGCATTTCGTGGCGCCACTCCGTCGGACTTTCCGCTCGCGAGACTCTCCCAGAAGCGCCTCGACGTGCTTCTCGAAAGCGCGCATGCGCGAGGGCTCGAGATCGACTCCGTTTGGCCGCTCACGCCGATGCAAGAGGGGCTCGTCTTCGAAACGCTTCGCGCCGGCTCGGCGAGCGGTGCCTATCTCGTTCAACTGGCTCTCACGATGGGCGGCATCACCGATTCGGCACTCTTCCTTCGAGCATGGCGCGACACTGCGAACCGTTATGAGGTTCTTCGCGCGAGCTACGTGGCGCATGCCGAAGGTGCCGTACAAATATTCCATTCTCACGCGCGGCTACCCATTTCGGAAGTCGATTGGCGCGGAGAAAGCAACGAGCTCATCGAGCAAAAGAAGCAGGCGCATCTCGAAGCCGATCGTCGGCGTGGCTTCGAGCTCGATGTTGCTCCCGTCGCGCGTCTCGCCATCCACTGGCTCGACGACTCACGATGCTGGCTCGTTTTCTCGTCACATCACGTTCTTCTCGACGGATGGTCGACACCAGTCCTCTTGCGCGAGGTTCTCGCACGCTACGTATCTCTGAAAAACCATGGTGAGGAGGCGCCGCCACTCGCACCCGACACCCGCTTCAGTCGCTTCATTCGCTGGCATGAGCAGCAAGACAGGGCTCTCGCGGAACGAGCCTTCCGCGCCGCGTTTGCGGGCTTCGCTCCGCCGCGCAACAAGGTCGCAAGCAACACCGACGCTCCGCCGCTCTATCGTCGGCATTCGGTCACACTCACGAGGAGCGATGCGACCACCGTGCAAGAGCTCGGACGCCGCGAGCGCCTCACGATGAGCACGCTCGCCCAGGCAGCGTGGGGCATTGCGCTCGGTGATGGTACGCGGTCACTCGACGTCGTTTTCGGAGCGACGACGTCCGGACGTTCCGCGCCCATCCCTGGCATCGAAACCGCCGTCGGTCTCTTCATCAACACGTTGCCTTGTCGCGTGAAGGTCGATCCCTCGGCGACGATGCGAGCCTGGCTCGCACGGTTCCAGGCGGAGCAAGCCGAGCTGCGAGCCTTCGAGAACACGCCGCTCGCGTCGATTCATCATTGGGTGTCCGCCCCGAAAGCTGCGGCACTCTTCGAGACGCTCTTCGTTTTCGAAAACTACCCCATCGGCGAAGCAACGGAATGGGACCTCGGCGGACCGTCCATCCTCGCCGTCGACGGCGAAGAGCAGACCACGTACCCGCTGACGGTGAATGTCGGCGTCGGCGACGACATCACGGCAACATTCGTCTACGACGAGCACCGCGTCTCGGAGGCGCGCGTACATGATCTCGCGCGAGCTTTCATCGACGCTCTGAGCGCATTTCCGAAACTCGTGAATCGACGTCTCGGGGACCACGCGGCAATCGCGACCATCGCAAGGGTCGTCGACGACGATGTATTTTGGGCAAACGAGCTGAAAGGCGCACCACGCGCCGAGGCACCGCTTGGCTCGCCGGCACCTGAGCCTTCGCACGAGAGAATCGTCGTATCGAAACGGCTCGAGAAGCGAATCGGTGAAGGCATCGAGACGATAGCCCGAGCCGTTGGAACTTCCCCTTCCGACCTTTGGCTCGCGCTCCTCTTGGTTCTCGTTGGACGAAGCGCGGCGACGCGCGACACGACGATTGGCGTCGGGAGACCGCTGGGCTCGATTGGAGCGCGGGCACTCATGCCCCTTCGGGCGCGCTGGACGAACAGCTCTACCATCGAGGACCTTGCGCGCGAGGTGCACGAGACGCTCATTCGCTGCGAGCCGCATCGCTCGACGACGCGCGAGATCGACTCGGGCCTATCCTCCTCGAGGGACGCCGATGCGTCCTTGCTCGGCGGCTTTTATCGCGTCGCGTGCGTGTTTTCCGAGGAGGACGTCTCGGAGAACGGAGACCTCGATTGGATCCTCCTCATCGAAGAATCGAATTCACATCTCTCGCTGAAGATCACGGCAGCGCGAGGGCTGAGCGACAAAGAAGCGCATCGCTTGCTCGCGCGATTCGAAATGCTTGCCGAGGAGGCGCTTCGCGGAAGTTCCCGCGCGCTCTCTTCACTCTCGATCATGGGCGCGGTCGAAAGTGGAGAGCTCCAAACTTTCTCGACGGGCGATGTTCGTAGTCGGTCGTGGGCGAGCCTCCCGCAGAAGCTCGCCGAGGTTGCCGCCGCTCATCCAGATCGAATCGCGGTGAGAAGCGAGGCGGGCTCTTTCACATTTGGCGAGTGGGAGCGTCGTTCGAACCAGCTTGCACATCGTCTTCGCGCGAAAGGGATGGGCCGAGAGACACGTGTCGGCGTGAGCATGGCGCGATCGGCTGAGCTCGTCCTCTCGGTGTGGTCCATCTTGAAGGCGGGCGCAGCGTACGTGCCGCTCGATCCGAACCTCCCGCGCGAGCGACTCGAGGGAATGGTCGTGGACGCGAGTGTGGATGTCGTTCTTCTCTGTGAAAGCTCTGCAGCCTCGGCCGTGAGCGCAGAGACGACGCTCGTCGTGAGCCTTTCCGAAGAGTGGCCCGAGGCGACGGACGCGCTGGAAACCGCCAGCTCCGACGACGGGCTCGCATACGTCATCTTCACGTCGGGTTCGACGGGCCGTCCGAAGGGCGCGATGAACACACGTGGGGGCATGTTGAATCGCCTCGAATGGATGGATGCTGCCTATCCTCTAGCGACCGACGACGTGGTCGTCCAGAAGACCCCGTACTCGTTTGACGTCTCCGTTTGGGAGCTGTTTTGGCCGCTCGCCGTAGGTGCGACGCTCGAAATCGCGCGCGCCGAGGGCCATCGCGATGCGCGTTATCTCGTCGATCTTTTCGAACGCGCCGACGTCACGGTCGCTCACTTCGTCCCATCCATGCTCGTCGCCTTCCTCGATGCGCTCGATGGGCGTGCGTGCCGCGCGCTTCGCCGCGTTGTCTGCAGTGGTGCAGCGCTCCCCGCCTCGCTCGTCGAGCGTTTCGCACGAGCGCTTCCCAATGTGGCTCTCGAGAATCTCTATGGCCCGACCGAAGCGAGCGTCGACGTGACCTTTTGGTCCGCCGCAAAGTTCGACGCGCGTACGAATCGCGTTCCCATCGGCGCACCGGTCTGGAACACGACACTTGCCGTCGTCGACGCGTCTTTTTCGCCCGTCCCGCTCGGGAGCGCTGGGGAGCTCCTTTTGAGTGGCGTCCAGGTCGGTCGCGGCTACCTCTCCCGTCCGGACCTGACGGCCGAGCGCTTCGTTCCCTTCGCCGGGCTCGAGCCTGGAGCACGCGCCTATCGCACGGGCGATCTCGTGCGGTGGAATGAGGACGGAATGCTCGAGTACCTGGGGCGTATCGACCATCAGATCAAGCTGCGTGGCCTCCGCATCGAGCTCGGAGAAATCGAGTCGCACCTCCTCCGTATTCCTGGCGTGTCGAATGCAGCGGTACTTCTGCGGTCGGATACAGGAACGGACGCGCTCGTCGCATTCTTCAGCGCAAGGGTAGCCTTGCCCCCATCGTCCACCGAGCTTCGCGCCGCCCTGCTGCGAGTGCTTCCCGAATACATGGTGCCCTCGAAATTCGTCGCCCTAGAGACCCCACCGCTCGGTCCTTCCGGCAAAATGGATCGAAACGCGCTCGCGGCCCTACCGCTGACGACGACCACCGAATACGTGGCGCCGAAGACCAAAAAGGAGCGCGCGCTTGCGGAGATCTTCGAGCAAGTGCTCTCCCGGAAGCGCATCGGCACGCAGGATGACTTCTTCGATCTCGGGGGCGACTCGATCCGCTCCGTTCGCATCGTCGCCGCGGCTCGCGAGAAAGACATCGCGCTCTCGATTCAAGACATCTTCGAGCGGCGCACGATCGCAGAGCTCGCGGAGCACGCGGGGACCGCGCAAGAATCGCTCACGCATCTCCAGCAAGGAATGGTGTTCCACTCTACCCTGTCCGAGCGCTCGACCACCTATCACGATGTCTTCAGCTATCGGCTCCGTGCGCCTCTCGACGCCGCCCGACTCGCGACTGTGCTTCAGTCGCTCGTCAAGCGGCATCCCGTTCTGCGCACTTCCTTTGCGCTCACTGGCTTTTCAGAACCGTACCAGCTCGTCCACGAGAACGTGGACGTGCCGCTCGTGGTGATCCCAGCCGATGTCCCGCCCCCAGCCGACGACACTCGATCTCCTGAAGAAGTACGTTCCTCCTGGTTGAAGGCAGAACGGGAGCACGCCTTCGATCTCGCGCGAGTCCCGCTCTTTCGAATGTTCGTCCACGTCGAGTCCCCTTCCGTTTGGAGCCTCACGTTTTCGTTTCACCACGCCATTCTCGATGGGTGGAGCGTCGCGAGCTTGTTGACGGAGCTGATGCAGACGTACCTGATGCCCGCGGCCACTCTTCCCATCGAAACTGCGCCACTCGCTCTCTTCCGCAATTACGTATGGCTCGAGCGACGTGCGAGCCTCTCGGAAGGGAGTGCTCGTTTCTTCGACGAATGGCTCGCAGAAGCTCCCATGCTCGATCTTCCCGCCACAGAAGAGCCGGCCGACGAGGCGCTCGTGGCGACCTCGGTGGAGCTTCCCTCTCGCGCCTACGATGCCATGCGTCAGCGCGCGCTCCGCGTGGGCGTTCCTGCCAAGAGTGTGATGCTTGCCGTTCACGCTCGAGTGCTCGGCTGGCTGGGAGGCACGTATGACCTCGTCACCGGCATCGTGAGCCACGGTCGCGAAGAGATAGAAGGCGGCGACCGGGTAGCGGGCCTGTTTTTGAACTCTCTGCCGTTCCGCATCGATCTCCGCGGGAGGTCACTCGATGAGCTTGCGCGTCACGTCTTCGATCTCGAAACGCGCCTTCTTCCGCATCGCCGCTATCCCCTCGGCAAAATAGCGCACGCGAGCGGTCAGCTCTTCGACGTGCTCTTCAACTTCATCGACTTCCACGTTTACGGAGAGCTCGAGGACCACTCCGACCTGACCGTCGAAGGAGGCGACGTATTCGAGGAGACGAATTTCGCCCTCGTCGTGAACGTGAGCACGACGCGCGCGGGCCTCTCGCTCTCCCTCGCCGCGCGTTCCAGCGCATTCTCGAAGACCATGCTTACGGAGCTCGCGCGCTTGTTCGAGAGCGCTCTCGTCTCGAACGAGAATGAGGGACCAAACGAATGGGAGTCTCTCGCGGAACGGAGCACGCTCGCGACTCATCGACGAGCAGCGCTCGCTCGAATGAATGAACGAGCGAAGACCCGCATTCAGCACGCGCGCGTCGCCAGAAATCCATCGCCCGAGCTCGACCTCGAGAGCGCGTCACTTCCGCGCACTCCCGTCGAGGAGCGGCTCGTCCGGCTTTTCTCCGAGATTCTGAAGGTCGAGCGCGTGAGAATCGACGTCGGATTCTTCGAGCTCGGAGGCAATTCGCTCTCAGCTCTTCAACTGATGGCGCGCTTGGAGGCCGAGCTCGGACGAAAGGTGCCCCTCGCCAAGCTTCTTCAAAATCCGAGCGTCGAAGGAATTGCGCGCGATATCGAGAGCGGTTTGGAGACCTCCACGTGGATCGTTCCCTTCCAAGTCGGCACGGGCGATCTCCCGCCGCTCTTTTGCATTCCACCCGTCACGGGCGATCCGGAGGCGCTGCTCGGCCTCGTTCCTTTCCTCGGCTCTGAATGGACCGTCCACGGAGTGCGTCCCATTTGGCGCAACGGATTGCTTCGTCCTCCGGAAACGATGGAAGCGATCGCGGGATCGTACGCTGACGCGATTCGCGCGCATCACCCTAGCGGCCCCTTTCTCCTCTGCGCCTACTCCGCAGGCTGCGCCCTTGCGCTCGAGATCGCACGTGCGCTCTCCGCAAACGGGGGAGAAGTCCTTCCGCTCGTCCTCGTCGATGGGAGCCCGCCCGGATCCGAAGTGCCTGAAGAGGTCGTGCAACGCGAGCAAGCGTTGATCCTCTATGCCGAAGAGCTCGAATCGCGGCTCGAGCAGGGCCTTCCTTGCTCCGTCGCCGACCTGCGAAAACGCCTCCAAGATACGACGCTAGACGCACTCCTCGAGCTCGGACTCGGAAACGAAGACCTCAACGAAGAGCTCGAGCGCCGCCTACTCGGCGTTCGCGATCTCGGGTTCCTACGAACTTTTGCGGCAACTCTCATCGCCGTTCGAACGCATCACCCCCAGCCTTTTCACGGAACCGCCACTTTTGTCTCACCGAGCACGCGAGCGGGCGACGAAAGCTTCACGGCCTGGCGCCGACTCTTCGACGTCCTTCGTCTCGCGGTGACGACGGGGGATCATCTCGAGCAATTCCATCGCCCCGACTCTTTGCGAATCATTGCCGCCACGGTGCAAGAATCGGCGCGTAGAAAGGGATGACGACATGCGATTGAAAACCATCGTGCTCTGTCCTCCAAAGGACGCGGAGTTCGAGCCAAGAGTTGCCTCGTGCACCTGACCGACACGTCCATGGAAGAGCTCGGCATCGAAGAAATTCAAGAACGCTTCGCCGACGGGACGCTGAGCTCCGTCGAGCTCGTCGCTGCGTTCCTCGAACGAATCGAGCGCATCGACGGCTTGGTCAACGCCGTCATCGAAACGAATCCGGACGCGCTTGAGATCGCCGAACGCCTCGACGCCGAAAGACGCGCTGGGCGAGCGCGCGGACCTCTCCACGGGATCCCGATCCTTCTCAAGGACAACATCGACACTCACGATCGCTGCCACACGACGTGCGGCTCCATCGCACTAAAGGGCCACATCGCGCGCAAGGATGCAGATGTCGTCGACCATCTGAGAAACGCGGGGGCGGTGCTCCTCGGAAAAACGAATCTGAGCGAGTGGGCGGGCTGTCGAGGCCGGCGCACGGTGAGCGGATGGTCGTCGCTGGGAGGGCTGACGCGCAATCCTCACGCCCTGGATCGGTCGCCCGAAGGGTCTTCTTCTGGCGCAGCGGCGGCCATCGCATCGTATCTGGCATGCGTTGCCGTCGGCACTGAGACGGACGGCTCGCTCGTTCATCCTGCGAGCACGAACGGAATCGTGGGACTCAGGCCGACGCTCGGGCTCGTCGATCGCGAAGGCATCATCCCCGTTTCGAGTAGCTTCGATACCCCAGGCCCCTTGGCGCGTAGCGTTGCGGATCTGGCCGTCCTTCTGGACGGTATGGTCCGTCGGACCAAAGGATGTCACGCGCGACAAGCGAACGACGATGCAGGGTTTCGCGCCGCCTTGCGACCGAACGGGCTTCGCGGTGCGCGCATCGGTGTTGCACGCAATCTCGCAGGAACCGATCCACGAATTCATGCTGTCTTCCAAACGGCGCTGGACGTGATGAAAGAGCTCGGCGCCATTTTGATCGATCCGGTCGAGGGTCCCGTCGTCGACTACCTGCAAGAGGCGAAAAGCGAGCTCATTCTGCGCGAGCTGAAGCTCGAGCTCGATCGCTACTTGGAGAGGTCGACCGCGCCCGTTCGATCGCTCGACGAGCTCATTCGCTTCAACGAGGCCCACCGAGAGACCGCACTCGCGTACTTCGGACAAGAATACTTCGAAACCGCAGCGACGAAGACGGACGGTCTTCGCGACAAGCTCTACCGCAAAACACTCATTACGCGCGTCCGATACGCCGCGCGCAAAGCGATCGATCGTCCGCTGCGCAAACATTGTCTCGACGCGATCGTTGCCCCGTCCGGCGGTCCGGCCTGCCTCATCGACATGACGATGGGAGACATGGGCATCCATTGGGACGTCGAGCGAAACAGCACGCCGTGCTCCGCCGCAGGATATCCGCACCTGACGGTGCCTGCAGGAACCCTCGATCGCATGCCCATCGGCATCTCGTTCATCGGCGGCGCATGGCAGGAACGCACGCTGCTCCGGCTTGCGCACGCCTTCGAACAGAAAGCGAACGCACGCATCCGTCCGCTGTTCATCTCCTCGGTCAACCGAGACAAGCTCGATGATCTGCGCGGGCCTGCGCATCGTTCGTCGCGTGCGCCCTGAAAGTTCGGGCCGTCGACACCAAAGAAAAAGCCCCGATGCTTTCGCACCGAGGCTCTTCTCGTTTCGCGTCTTGAACTCGGAAGTTCGTGCGCGAGATTCTCGCGAATTACTTCCCGGGAGGCGCCATCGACTTGCCGCCGGGCTTGCCCTTCTTGTCACCGGAGTGACCCGTGAAGGTGCGCGTCGGAGCGAACTCGCCGAGCTTGTGACCGACCATGTATTCCGTCACGAACACCGGCACGTGCTTGCGGCCGTTGTGCACGAGGAACGTGAGACCGACGGACTCTGGCGTAATCGTGCTGCGACGCGACCAGGTCTTGATCGGCTTGTTCTTCGCCTGAGCAGCGCCGGCAGCGGCGACTTTCTCGGCGAGGTGACCGTCGACGAAGGGACCCTTCTTTACTGAACGTGGCATGTGATTCTCCTATTAACCCTTCTGTCCGCGGCGCTTGATGATCATGCCATCCGTGCGCTTGTTCTTGCGGGTCTTGAGACCCTTGGAGAGCTGGCCCCACGGCGAACACGGCTGACGACCACCGGAGCTTCGACCTTCACCACCACCCATCGGATGGTCGACCGGGTTCATCGTGACACCGCGGTTGTGAGGACGACGACCGAGCCAGCGCGTACGACCGGCTTTGCCGATCGTGATGTTCGCGTGTTCGGAGTTCGACACTTGGCCGACCGTGGCGGCGCAATCGACGTGCACCTTGCGCACTTCGGTCGACGGAAGTCGAACCTGCGCGTAGTCGCCGTCTTTGGCCATGAGGACCGCGCCGACGCCAGCCGACCGCACCATCTGCGCGCCACGACCGATGTACATCTCGACGTTGTGGATCGTCGTGCCGAGCGGGATGAATCGAAGCGAGAGCGTGTTGCCCGGCTTGATGTCTGCACTACGGCTGTGAACGATCTTGTCGCCTTCCTTGAGCCCGTCGGGCGCGAGGATGTAGCGCTTTTCGCCGTCTGCGTAATGCAGGAGAGCGATACGCGCCGTGCGGTTGGGATCGTATTCGATCGCCGCGACCGTTGCGGGAACGCCGATCTTGTCACGACGCCAGTCGATGACGCGGTAGCGCTGCTTGTGACCACCGCCACGGAAACGTGAGGTGATGCGACCCAAGTTGTTGCGGCCGCCCTTGCGCGTCTGATGCTCGATCAGCGCCTTCTCGGGAGCCTTCTTCTTGGACTTCCCCTTCTTCAGCGGACGCTCGACCTTGGTGAGCTCCTTGAAGTCGGAAGAGGTGTAGTACCGGCGAGCCGGCGACGTAGCTTTGAATGCTTTGATGCCCATGATTCTTCCTTCGAATTACTTCGCGGGTTCGTCGGTGAAGAAGTCGATCGTGCCACCATCTTTGAGGGTGACGACGGCCTTCTTCCAATTCTGGAGACGCGAATGACCGCGGCCCATGCGGCGATCCTTGCCGCGTACGATGCACGTGTTGACCGCTTCGACCTTCACTTTGAAGAGAAGCTCGACGGCGTGCTTGATTTCGATCTTGTTCGCGTCACGCGCGACTTCGAAGATCACCTTGTTCTCGCCACGAAGGCGGTTGGCCTTCTCGGTGAGCGCGATGGGGCGGTGGAGAATTTTCTCGGGGCTGATCATCACTGGACCTCTTTCTTGGTCTTGAGGCAGCGAGCTTCGAGCGCCTTGGCTGCATCCTTCGAGAGGATGAGCGTGTCATGGCGAAGAAGATCGTAGACGTTGACGCCTTCGGGCGGGAGGAAGAGGTGCTGCGGGGAGTTACGGATCGAGAGGCGAAGCTTCTCGTTTTCCGTTCCGTCCACGACGAGCGTCTTCTTGACGGCCTTGAGCGTGCCGAGCGTGCTGAGCAAGCTCTTCGTCTTGATCTCTGCGAGCTCGAAATTCTCGACGACGACGAGGCGACCTTCCGCCACGAACTTCGAGAGAGCGCTCTTCAAGGCGCCGACACGAACTTCGCGTGGGGGACGATACGACCAGTCGCGCGGGCGCGGCGGATGGGCTTGACCACCACCGACATAGACCGGAGCGCGCTTCGAACCGTGACGCGCGTTACCAGTGCCCTTCTGCTTGTACATCTTCTTCGTGCTGCCGCTGACAGCCGAGCGCTCCTTCGCCGAGGCAGTGCCTTGGCGCTTGGAAGCGAGCTGAGCTTTCACGACTTCGTAGAAGAGGTGTTCTTTGACTTCGGTCGCGAAGACCTCGTCGGCGAGGGTGAGGGATCCCACCTTCTCGCGCTTCAAATTAAAAACGTCGATGGTTGCCATGATTGAACCTCTCTCGAATTACGACTTGATCTCGACGTCGACGCCGGCCGACAAGTCGAGCTTCATCAACGCATCGAGCGTTTGCTGGGTGGGGTCGAGGATGTCGAGGAGACGCTTGTGCGTACGGATCTCGAACTGCTCGCGCGATTTCTTGTCGACGTGGGGACCACGAAGAACGGTGTAGCGCGAGATGTGCGTCGGAAGCGGGATGGGTCCCGCGACGTCTGCGCCCGTGCGCTTTGCCGTCTCGACGATGTCGAAAGCCGACTTGTCGAGGAGCTGATGATCGAACGCCTTGAGGCGAATGCGAATCTTAGTCGTCATTGTTTTTACCTATTACTCGAGGATCTTGGTGACGACGCCGGCGCCAACCGTCTTGCCGCCTTCGCGGATCGCGAAGCGCATTTGCTCTTCGAGACCGACCGGCGTGATGAGCGAAATCGTCATCTTCACGTT
>JAHFDV010000451.1 GCA_023248815.1 Myxococcales bacterium | reverse complement strand
CCATTCGGATGCATCACGAGCCTCACGAAGTGTTTGAAGCCGGGATGTGACAAGACCGAAAAAGCCTGTTGGTGCTCCCATCCCGTGAGGACGAGTGTCATCAAGAAGAAGCCGAATGCGAGCGCTCCCGCGAACGCATAGACCACGATGGCCAATGTCGCGCTCGCGAAGCGCGGCACGTAGTGCGAGAGGTAGTCGCTCACGAGGAGAGGGAGCGTTCCCAAAAAGATGCCGAAAGGAATCGAAAGAAACGCGACCTTGAGCGCGTGCTTTCGATGATGCCCCGCGACGAAGTAGAGGACCGTCGCAAGAGCCGTCGATAGCGCGAGACTCGTGGCCATCTCGTGCTTGCGTCCTGCCGTGCGAAGCGCAATCACCCCCACGACCACGAACAAGATGTGCACGAGGAAGCCCGCGCGGCCCATCAGGAGTTTCCACGGGACTTGCAGAGCGAGACGCGCGCTGGCCCATTGGTCGGGAAATACCGCGTCCGGTGCGCCCCCTTCGGGCCAAGGTCCAATGCGTGTACCATGCACAAAAGCTCCGCCGCCACCGGCGATCACGTGCATCGATTTGCCGACATGCCTGCGTTCGTACTGATGGATGTCGCCCGTGAGATAGAGAACGCGATCGCGTTCGAACGAGAGATGACACGCCTGAAGCATGCTCTGCCCGACGGCATGCTTCTCTCCGAACGCGAGAGCGGGATCGGGCGCAACGAGGATGCACGCTTCGGGATTCCGTTCGCGGAGGACCTTGCGCACGAACGTTCGCTGACGAAAGTCGATGTGACGAAGCTGGCGATCGACGCCGATGAGATCGAGGCCTTTCGCGATCGGTAGCGCAAAATAGGTCGATTCTTGGACGGGTTGATACCCACGCAAGTAGAGGCGCTTTCGCCGCTTCACGGCTTTGCCCGCGAAGAACGCGCGCACGCTTTTCCAACCACGAATGACGAGCCCAAAAAAACCTCGAAGCTCGTCGAGGTGGAGCTGACGTTGCACGAACGCCTTCGTTTGCCGACTCGTGGAGGGAGCCCTCGGCACAGACTCGCTCATCGGCATCTCGTCTTCGTCGACGAGGCTCGCCCCGTGATCGTCATCGAACGCGCGGCGAAACATGCGCGCGAATCCGTCGAGCCCGTCGAACCAATCGTGATTTCCGGGAATGCCGAGGAGAACTCGCAACTTGCCGTCGTCGACGTCGTTGAGAACCTCGTTGAACGGCTCGATGACGCGTTGTTCGATCTCCTCCGCCGTTGCCACGGGGTACGCGGTGTCCCCACCGAATAGGAGCGCATCGCCGCGCGGAAGAAACCGCTCTTGGCCGTCGGCGACCACACGGTACTCTGCGAAGATCATCTTCGCGACGGCCGTGCCGACGTCGCGGTCATCCCCCGTATCGGCGACGAAATCGACGATGAGCGGACGACCGAGCCCTTCGGTAATCGACTGCGCCGTGCTCCCGAAACCGAGCACTTTGCCGACACGTGCGAACGTTTCCTCGAGCGATTCGGGGCGCATCCAGTCGCGAGCGTCGATCGACTCGCTCGCGATGGCGCTGGCCGCGAAGTGCCGCGTGTGCCCGAAAAGCGAGGTGATGCCGAACCAGCGGATCGCAAAGGGCGCCCGCGTGCCCTGGACGAACTTGAGCTCTTTCTTCGACGGATCGAGCGGCGCGAGAAGTTCGGCGGGTTTCGACATTCGCTCGTAAGACCTTTGGCGGGACCTTACTCGAAGGAGCTTTTAAATCCGCTCTTCCAAGAGCGAAACGCGTGGGATAACTTGTCGATCCCTTCGGGGAACCCATGCGTAAACGCGCTCTATTTCTAGGTTTTTGTCTGGCTACTGGCGCTGCAGTGTCCCTTGCAGCATTGTCGGGGGTCGCGCTCGCAGGTCCCGTACGCGGAAAGGTGTCGGGACAGGACAAGCTCCTTCCCGAGGTCTTCCAGGAGGCGAGCCGGCGCGACGCGCACCGCTTCACCTGGCGAGAGCCGTCACCGAGTGTGCGCAAAGAGTTCCGTGAGCTCACGGCCAATCTCTCACGCGACGTGTGCGTGGCTGCGCTCAGCAGCGACCGCGTTCCACCTGCCGAACCCGTCTTGATCCGCGTTACGGGCGGCCATTCGATTCCGACGACGATCGTCGTTCAGCCGAATACCAAGCTCGTCTTCAACGTGCGTGACCCCTTTCCGCACAAGCTCTATCTCGTCGGCAACGAGACGAGCTTTCCAGCGCAAGATACGAGCGGCGGCGGAAGCCGCGAATGGGTCGCGCCGGGAGGCGAGGGCAAGTTCGAGATTCGCGACAAGCTCTTTCCGAGCATTCGCATGTTCGTCCTAGTGAAGCCGCAAGTCGCAGCGATCGCCTATCCCAGCCGCGATGGCGCCTTTGCGATGAATCTTCCGTCCGGCAACTACACGCTGCAACCTTTCTTCGAAGGACGCCCCGTGGGACGGCCAACTCAAGTGCTCGCCAAAGACAAACAGCTCGTCGACATCAAAGAAGCGATCGCCATCGGCGAAGGTGAGGCCGTCAAATGATGCTCCTTTCCCGCTTCTGGTATGCGGCGCTTTCGCTCGCCGTCGGCATGTCGCTCTACGTCGTTTACGTCGCCGTCGGTCAGTACAACCGCAGCAACTTTCAGGCGATGAAAGACGTGCTCGCGTCCGACCTTCGCGTCGTTCGTAAGGAGCTGCAGATCGATTCACGTCGTCGTCTCGACGTGCTTCTCCCCGCAGCCGTCGACAAGGGAATCCAAGAGGCCCTCGTCGCCGCCAACGGCAAGGCCGACAAAGTTCCCGCAAAGACGGCGGAAGAAGGCCGAAAGGCGCTCGAGTCCGTCGTCGCCAAGACGTTCGAGCGTCAGCCCGACCTCAAGCCCGACATGATCTTCGCGGTCGATCACGACGGTCGCGTCGTCGGCAACGTCGGCTACGAAAAGGCGAAGGCCTATGAGGACTTCGAGCTCGGTGGGTATCCCGCCGTCAACGATGCGATTCACGGCTTCTTGCGCGACGACACGTGGGTCCTCGGCGGCAAGCTCTATCGCGTGGTCGCGCGCCCCGTCGAATACGACGTCACGCAACCGCCCGTCGGTGCGATCGTCGCGCTTCGCGAGGTCGACAATATCTTCGCGAAGAAACTCGCCGAGCTGACGCAGACGAACCTCGTCTTCTTTGCCGCAGGTGCGCGCGTATCTTCGGGGCTCTCCGCAACCGGCGAAGTGCTCGACGACGCCACCGTCGCGCTGGCGATGGACAAGGGGCTTCCCTCACTCGAGAGCGACAAAGACTTCAATGAGAAGGGCATCTCGTCGTTCGTCGGTCTCGGTGGGCAAGAATCGTCGATCGGTTCTCTCGTTTCGGGCTCTGCCAAACCGGCGGGCGCCTTCTACTCGAAGATCGACGGTGACGCTTGGGCCTTGAATTCGGGCTTCGCGGTCGTTCGCCGTCCGGTCGAGCTCGGAGGGCCATTCGGGTTTCTCTCGGGCGCCGACGAGCAAGACAAGAAGAGTGTCCCGTGGCTCCTCATCGCTCCCGTCGTTCTCGCATTCTTCCTCATCGGCCTTCTTCTTTCCTTCTTCGAGCACTCGCTGCCGTTGAAGAACATGAAGACTCAGGCCGCGAAGTTGAAGGCAGGCGGCTTCGATCTCTTCCCGCTCACCGCATTCAAAGGCAGCTACCGCGACATCGCCACTGACCTCAACGCGGGCATCGAGCGCGTCGCCGAGAAGGGCGGAGGTGCGCCGCGCAAGCAAGCGGACCTCGACGCCATCCTCGGACCGACGCCGGCTCAGCCTTCGATGAGCGCATTTTCGTTCCCTGGCGCCGGCGACTCGACGTTCGATGTTTCGAGCGCCGTGCCGAGCTCTGCTGCCATCGGGCCGCCCAAGGCCTCTGCTCCCAAGGGGCCGCCGCCCGTTGCACCCGCGGGCCTCATGCCGCAAAAGTCGCCTTCTACGCCGGGCCCAATCGGTCCGCCCCCCTCCGCCAATCCTCCTTCGACTGCTCGAACGGGCGGCCCCGAGGGCGGAGACATCGCCGAGTGGAATCGCGTTTACGAAGAGTTCGTGCGCGTAAAGCGCCAGTGCAACGAGTCCGTCGACGGGCTCACGTACGAAAAGTTCGAGCACACGCTCAAGAAAAATCGCGATGCACTGGTCGCGCGCCACGGCGTGAAACGCGTGAAGTTCTCGGTTTACGTGAAAGAGGGGCGCGCGTCGCTCAAGGCAACTCCGGTGAAGGACTAATGGCGAATCGCTCGAACCTGCGTCTCTTCCACTCCGCTCTTCTCACCCTCGCCGCGAGCGCGTTTGCGACCACGGCCAGCGCCTCCAACATCACCGAGTTTCCCGACAACGGCTCAGAGCAAGTCGGACGCGGCGGCGCTTGGGTGGCTCGCGCCTCGGATCCGCTCGCAGCGTTCTTCAATCCCGCCGGCCTCGCTGGGCAGCGAACTGCGGTCACGCTTCAGGTGAACGCGAACTTCCGAAAGACCTGCTACACGCGCCTTCGAGCCGCGAACGATACGTCGGTCGAGCCGCAAGGCTTCGTCGATGCGAGCGGTCACTATCCTGAAGTGTGCAGCGACTTTGCACCCTTTCCGAATCCGCAGCTCGCCGCGACGTATGCGATCACACCGCGTCTCGGAATCGGTTTCGCACTCCTCGGTCCGAGCGCTGCCGGTCAACAGACCTTTCCCGACACCCTCGACAACGGTGGGACGCAAGTTCCGGCGCCCCAGCGCTACATGTTGATCAAGTCGAACCTTCTCTACTTCTTTCCCACAATCGCGGTCGGGTACGAAGTCATCCCCAATCTTCGCCTCGGTGCGAGCTTTCAATGGGGCATCATGAAAGCGAAGCTCTCGAATGCTTCGCTGGGGATCAACCGTGATGGCGCGAGCGCACTCGACAACGACGTTCACGCGACCGTCATCGTGTCCGACTACTTCGTCCCCGGCGCGACGCTCGGTGCACTCTACAGTCCTTCCGAGTCGATCGACGTCGCCGGCTGGTTTCGCGCCAGCGACAGCATCAAGGCGTCGGGCGACATCTACACTCAGGTGAATTACTTCGCCGACAAGGCATCGAAGTCGAGCGCGA
>JAHFDV010000450.1 GCA_023248815.1 Myxococcales bacterium | reverse complement strand
GTTCCTCGCTCAGGCTGCGCAATCCGCTTGGCAACGTGCGCGAGGACGGCGGTGCGTCGTGGGGTGAGGTCGACATCATGGCGATACTTCCTCAAGGTTCGCGCTCTTCGATCCTTTCAACCCTGCAATGGCAATGGACCAGGGGGCCGGAGGATCCATTCCCCCCTTCGACCTCCGGGAATTCACCATATTCCCCCGATTTCCTACATGTAGGTGTTGGAACGCTGATTGCAGAAGGCCTGGGGATGCGTATCTCTTTTGCCGTCGCCGCTCTCGCGAGCGGGCTTGCTCTCGCCTGCGGGACCTCCGAGGTCACTGGGGAGAGCGAGGGGGCCGTAGGCAAGCCGATTCTTGGACAGGAGTGGATTCGTTGTTCGTTCGCCAATGGCGCCGGCAACTCGCGTCCTTTCAGCTGCACGACGACCGAGGCGGTCGAGAATGCACCGCAAGTTTCGATCGACGTGAAGCTCGAGAATCCTGCGGAGGATTTCGAGGACGGTGACGGCTACTCGAATGAACGCGTGAAGACGAGCGTCATCGCTTCGGTCAGCGCCGACAAGTTTCCTCTGTCGCTCACGGTTCACGTCTCGTTGGACAACGCTGAAGACATGGGGATTGGACGCGGCGACTTCATCGCCAAGAAGGTCATCTCTTCGGCTTCGGAGCTGAGCTCGGGAAGCCCCTTCATCGTTCGCCAGCCCTTCGCGGTTTGGCCCGTTCGCATTCTCAACCTAGGAAAGACGTCGCTCGCGTATACGACGCGCTATCAGACGTCGATTGCTCCGCTCCAAGACACCTTCGGCGACAGCGAGATCGAAATCTCCAAACAGTTCGACACGGATCCGGGTGACGTCGTCACGGCGTTCGTCGCCGCTCCCAAGGGCAACAACTTCTCGTTGAAGGAAGCGCAGTCGGCCATCGGTGCGCAGCCGAAGGTGTTCAAGGTCACGGGCCCCGTTGATCTCATCGTCGACGAGAAGGGCATTCGTCTCGCGCGCAGCGGTGAGATTCCCGCGGACGGCGCGCAAGGCAACGGGAACAACGACCAAGACAACGACAACAACAACGCCGTCGAGGGAAAGCCCTGCGGCAACGACGGCGAACCTGGATGCGCGGGTGCGAAGCGCTGCGAAGATGGCCTCACCTACGGCGCGGACTACCTCTGCCATCCCTGCGGCAATGAAGGTGAGGCGCGCTGCCAAAAATCGGGCGGCGGGTATTCGTGCAACGAGGGCTTCTCGTTCGTCGCGTCGGACAAGCTCTGCCACTCCTGTGGTGGCGACGGCCAACCGAAGTGCCTCCTCGGCGATGGTACCTACGCGTGTAACGGCGATACGACCTACGCGCCCGCCGACAAGCTTTGCCATTCCTGTGGTCGCGAAGACCAAGTGCGTTGTCAGGTGAACGGCCTCTACTCGTGCGAAGGCGGCTTCGTTTACGACGCGACGGTGAAGCTCTGCAAGTCGTGCGGCAAAGACGGCGAACCGCGATGCCTGAACAACGGCACCTACGAATGCGACAGCGACTTCGTCTACGACACCACGACGCGTCTCTGCAAGCCCAAGCCCGTCAAACCCGAGTAAGTTCTCTGCGTCGCCCGAGCCGAAGCTTTTCGTCAGCCGAGAGCGGCGAGCGCGGACGTCATCTCCTCACGGAGCTCTCGCGCGAATAGAAGGCGCGTGCGCGAAAGCACTTGTCCTGCGAGACGCGAGAGGAGGAACGACACCTCGCTGAGCGGCCTTGGAGCGCCCTTTTCGAAGATGACAGAGAGTGGCGTCGCTTCCGCGCCGAACGGCGTTGCCGAAGCGACGTCGAGCCCCACGTAGACGTCCGGATCGAATCCGCGCTTCTTTGCGACGTCACGCGCGACTTCGAGCACGCGCTCACGCCCTTCGGGCGCTGCGAGCTCACCGAAGAGCTCGTACGTTTTGAAGAGCTTGCGGTCACGGATCCGGCGGCAGAGATCGGCGAGAGGCTTGTCCGAGGAGCCCTCCCACGCGTGCATGGCGACGGCGATCGTCGCGTCGTCGAGATCGAGATAATCGTCGAGGGAGATGGGATCCCCGGCCGCGGCAGAGACGATCGCTCGCGGTACGGACTCGAGACGTTGGCCTTCCATGAGCACGAAGACCGCGCGCGTGAGAATGGTGCGAATCATCCATTCAGCGCTTCGCGTCGCTTTGTGCAGATACACCTGCTGGAACATGAAGAGGCGCGCGAGCAGAAACGCTTCGATCGCGGGAAGGCCTTTTTGCCCGTCGATTGCGAGGAGCGGAACCGAGCCCTCGCTCACGGGGGCGAAGCGAAGACTACGAAGGAGCCAATCGAGGTCGAACTGCCCGTACCCGACGCCCGTGGCGTGCGCGTCGCGCAGGAGGTAGTCGCAGCGGTCGACGTCGAAGGTTCCGGAGACGGCCTTGGCGAGATACGGAAGCTCGTGCTCCCCGCGCGTGAGCGCCGCGACGCGGTCGGGCATGTGCGGATCGATCTCGCGAAGCACGCGATTCACGTCAGTGCTTGGATCCGTGACGATTCGCGAGGTCCATTCTTCGTGATGGGGCGTGCCGGGAACCGAGTTCTCGAAGAGGTGCGAGAGCGGGCCATGACCGACGTCGTGCAGAAGCGCCGCAGCGAGAGCATCTCGCGCGCGATCGGTCGTGACCTTCTGCCAATAGGGCAACGCTTCGTCGATCGTGCGGAGACGAGCGATGAGGAGCTTCATCACGAAGGCGGCTCCGACCGCATGTGAAAAGCGTGTGTGCTCGGCCCCCGGAAAGGCCACGGACGCGACGCCGAGCTGGCGAATGCGGCGAAGACGCTGCATCTCCTTCGTATCCATGAGACGCGGAATGATCGATTCTTCTTCGGCCTCGAATGCGACGAGCCCATGTACTGGATCACGCAGAATCATCGTTTGATCTCCCAGTTCATTCGATAGAGCTTCCCCTCGTCGTCGTGTGCCGACACGCGGAGACGCGGGCCTCGTGAAGAGAAGCGCGCGACGTCGCGAATGGGTGCAGGTTTGCCGCCCAGTCCCCGCTCGCTGTGCCAGATGGTCTTCCAGCGAGGCGTCGCCGAGAAGAGTGGACCGTCCGCGCCTTCTTCGATTTCAATCCACCACGCGAGTGGCTCGACAGGGCTCGAGATGCGCACCTCGAACGTCTCGTCGCCATGGCGTTCGACCGTCGCTTCGAGCGGCGCTTCGACGACGGAACCAGCGATGGTGGACTGCCGCACGAAGTGAGAGCCCGCACGCATCAGACGCGCGCGAATCGTCGCGATCGCGAGAGATTGCGCATCACCGACGATGTATTTTCGGCCCAAACGGTGTGCAGCTTCGGCCGTCGTCCCACTGCCTCCGAACAGGTCGACCACCAGATCACCGGGATCAGAGGCGCAGGAAATGATGCGCTCGAGGAGGGCGAGCGGCTTCTGCGTGGGGTAGCCCGTGCGCTCCTCGAGACGCGCGTGACGAATCGGAGCAACGTCGGTCCAGAGCGAATCGACTCGACGCTCACGGCACCATTCATCGCGCTCGTTCTTCACCAGGAAGTACTTGATGTAGACTTTGCCTTGTTTCGAGCGGTGAACGCGGCCTTCGGCGTCGAGGCGTTCAATCGATTGATCCGTGTAGTCCCCACGAGGCGCGGCAGTGAACGGACGCCCGTCTTCGTCCCGACGAATCGCTTCCTTCTCGATCGGCTCGAGGCGCGTCGGCGGAACCAACGTCGCGTCTTTCTTTCCGTAGACGAGAATAGTGTCGATCGTGCGCCCGAACTGTGAGCTCTGCGCCTGGCGGCCGAGATTGGGGGCGCGGCGCCACACGATTTCGTTCAAGAATGCATCGCGTCCGAAGATCTCGTCGAGAAGCACACGCGCCAGGTACGAGGCTCGCCAGTCGAGATGCACCCAGAGTGTTCCGCGGTCCGAGAGAAGACGGGAAAGCGCGTGAAGGCGCGGGGCGAGCATGTCGAGGTAGCGAGGTGCCCCGCCATCTTCGCCCCATTGATCGCCGAAGGCGTGAGTTCGGCGAACGCGACCGTCCTTGGTTCCGTCGAGGCGAGCTTCGTACGCGTAGTCGGTGGCCGACAAATAAGGCGGATCGATATACGCGACGCGTACTTTGCCGCCGTAGCCCTCTTCGAGGAGTGCGGCGGCGTTGTCGAGAGCGTCGCCCTGCAGAACGCGGTTCCGCCCGTCGCCGACCTCTTCTTGCAGCACTACGCGCGGGGGGCCAGCTTCCGGCCCCGCCAGTGAAGAATCGTTCGGATTGAACGTCCTTCCAGCCCATTCTAGGCGCACGCTCGACGGCGACGTCGCTTTTCGCGAGGGAGGCTGCACGCGCGCATGCTACACCTTTTTTCGCTTGCCTCACGAAAGCCTAGAAGTGTGAACGCCCCGCCGACTTTGGTCACACTCCTTTCGCAGCTCGACCGCGCGCGCCTTGCGAAGACGACGAAGCTGTACCGCTTCACGCCCGACCCGAAAAAACGGATCGGGAAGGAAGATCAGCTTGCGCGCCACATCGTCGATTCGACGGGACTTCGCGCGCGCGCGACGCTCACCGAAGAAGAGCTGGCGATTCTCGATGCCGTTGCGCGAAGAGGCGGGGTCGTCGCCGAGGCGGCGGCGCCCAATCTAGGAAATCTCGAAGCACGCGTGCTCTTGGTGACGCACGAGGGCGAGCTCGTGATTCCGCGTGCGATCTTGCTCGACCTCGAGCCTTGGCCCGGCGAAGCGACGCGGTCGTTCAGGCAAGTCCTGCGTTCTTTGAGCAAAGCCAAGGTTCGGCAGCTCCTCTTGCGGTCGAAGGTCGCAACACCTTCCCCTCCCCTGCTTCTTCACCTCGAGACGATTTATCTCGAGCTCATCGACCCCGAGCGCATCAAAGCGGCGCTTGCTCAGCTCTCGCCCGACGAACGCGGCGTGCTCGATTTCGTCCTCGCGCTCGGCGGCGAAGCGCGCGTCTCCGAGATTGCTTTCGAGGGGAACCTCGCTGCCACGATGACGCAGCTCGAACATCGTCGTCTTCTCTTTCTCACCGAAGACGGCGCCGTCGTCGTTCCTCACGAAGTGGAAGAGCTTGCTGGGCTCAGTGGAATCGAAGCG
>JAHFDV010000449.1 GCA_023248815.1 Myxococcales bacterium | reverse complement strand
GCTCTCGGCGCTCCGAGCATTCGATGCAACAGCTCGTGGAGCCTCGCGCGTTCGGCGAGTCCCAACGCATTGACCATTGGCAGGAGCGCCTGCTCGACCTGCGTGTACATCCTCTCGGCGAGCTTGCTGCCCGCCAAAGTCATCGAGACGTCCACGCCTCGGCCGTCATCCTCACTCGGCAGTCGCTCGAGCAGACCTCGCTTCTCCGCGCGTTCGACGAGGCCGCTCATCGTCGACTTCTCGAGCCCGAGATACTCCGCGAGCGCTGTTACGCCCACACGCCGATCGCGCAAAATTGCCAGAACACGCAGCTGGGTCAGCGAGAGGTCATTGTCCGCGGCCACCTTGTTGAGGACAGCCATCGTCGCGAAGGCATTCTGCACGAGCGCATCTATCAATGCGGCGGATTGAGACGGAAGGGCGAGCGCGGAACGCGAGCGAGTCATTTTCTCATCCTACGTTGACAAGTTCGCATTGCCAACCATATTGTTCGTAGTACGAACTACTTTGGAGATCCATTGTGAAAGCTGCCCTCGTTTCAACATTCGATTCACCGCCTCGCTGCGAAGAGTTTCCTGTCCCCGTTCCCTCCTCGGCACATGAGATGCTCGTTGACGTACTCGCTGCGGGGCTTCATCCACGCGTGCGTTCGCAGGCCAATGGCTCGCACTACACGAGCACGGACGAGCTGCCCCTCGTGCCCGGCATCGACGGAGTAGGACGCGGCTCGGACGGCCGACTGCGCTACTTCATTCTGCCGGATACCGCGATGGGAGCGATGGCCGAGAAGACGGTCATCGACGTGCGGCGCAGCATCGTGTTGCCGGACGACGCAGATCCGGTAAGCGTCGCCGCCGCGATGAATCCGGCGATGGCGTCCTGGGTTGCGCTGCGTCAGCGTGTGGAGTTCCGAGTGGGGCAGAAAGTCCTCATCCTCGGCGCCACGGGAAATGCTGGCGAGATGGCAGTACAAATCGCGAAGATGTTCGGCGCGGCGGAGATCGTTGCGGCGGGGCGCGACATCAAGCGGTTGGCTCATCTTCCCGCGCTCGGTGCCACCGCCACCGTGCATCTCGACGGCGACTCCGATGCCGTCGCAGATCGGCTGGGTCAAGCGGCGTCGGATGTGGATATCGTCATCGACTACATCTGGGGCGAGCCTGCGGGCGCAGCGATGGCAGCCGTCATCACGCATCGCGCCGAGCGCGAGAAGCCGCTGACGTGGATTCAGATCGGTTCCGTCGGAGGCCCCACCGCTCCAATTCCCTCGGCAGCCCTTCGCGCCGCACGCCTCTCGATCGTTGGAAGCGGCCAAGGTTCGGTGAGCACGCGAGCCATCCTCACGGAGTTGCCTGCCCTCGCGAAGGCGATCCTGAATGGATCCTTCCGCATCGAGGCGCGGTCGATGCCTCTCGAACAGGTCGAGCAGGCTTGGGCGGAAGCGGGGCGTTCACGACAGCGCATCGTCATCGTTCCTCAGCGGTAGGAGCATCTGTGAAGCTCACGACAAAGGTCATCGGCAGCGCACTCTGTTTGGCGCTCGTCACGTATGTCCTGTCGCCTGGCCTGAAGCTCCTGCGACACGATGGCTCGCCATGGGAATGGCGAAATCAAATCATCAGCTTCTCCGGTGTCGTCGCGTTGTATCTGATGGCGACAACGGTAGGGCTATCGCTGCGTTCGCCGTGGCTCGATCGGCGGATCGGGCTAGATCAGGCGTATCGGCTCCATCGACACCTTGGCATTTCGGCCTCCGTCGCCGCACTCCTCCACTGGCTGGTCCGACAAGTTCCGCGATGGCTCGTTCGATTCGAGATCGTAAAGAATCCCGGTGATCGGATGCGAGGCGACTACTCGCGACTCGAAAAGGTGCTCTACAAGCTCGGGCTCGTCCTCGTCGAGTACGCGTTCTACGCCGCTGCGGTGTTGGTCGTCATTGCGTTGCTCCGTCGCGTGCCGTACCGACTCTTCAGAAAGACGCACAGGCTGCTCCCCGGCGTATTCCTCGTCATTGCGTTCCACGCATCCACTGCGCCGCTTCGTGATCGATGGTTCGCTTCGCCAGCGGGCTATCTCGTGGTCGCGGTTGCACTTGCGAGCGCATCCGGCGCGTTCGTTGCACTCTTTCGACGGATCGGCGCAGCCCGTCGGATGGAAGGTGTCGTGTCGAGCGTCGATAGGTATGGCGCCCTCGTGGACTTGGAGATCGAGCTACGTGGCGCGAGCCTCGAACACGAGCCTGGACAGTTCGCCTTCCTCCGCTTCGCTCACGACCCCGAACCCCACCCCTTCACGATCGCTGGAAGCAAATCAAACGGCTCGTCCCTCCGTTTCGTTGTGAAAGGGCTTGGAGCATTCACGAATCGCCTCTCGTCGCGCGTTTACGTCGGAGAACCGGTGGGCGTCGAAGGTCCGTATGGCAGTTTCGTCTTCAACTCCAGCGATCGTCGCCAAGCGTGGGTAGCAGGTGGCATCGGAATCACGCCCTTTCTGGAAAAGATCGCCGCCCTCGCGACGAGCGGAACGGTACAGACGTCGATCGACCTCTGGTACTGCACGCGAAGCGAGGATGAGGGAACGTTTCCGTCGAATCTCGAGGCGCTCTGTGGACTAAGTGGGATCAGGCTTCATCGCATGGTCGCCGCGCGAGGCGAGCTTTTCTCGGCGGCGTATATGCGGGAGCATATTGGCGATCTCGGAGACGTGGCTGTCTGGTTTTGCGGCCCAGACGGGTTCGCGCGCAGCTTGAGGAAGGACCTCCAGGCCTCCGGTTTCGACGTTGACGGGTCGCTCCATCTCGAACAGTTTCGCTTCCGTTGAACGGCAGCAAACATCACTCTTCGAGCGCTCGCTCGCTCACCCAATTCGAGACCGCGTGCCGAGCTGGTTGTCACGTCGTCGTTGGCGCCGTACTCGCTTGATCGCTCAGGCAACTCGCTGCAATGCTCGTGCTCGGAAGGCGTTGCACGAAGCACTCGCAGTGTCGCGCAAAAGCCCGCTCGAGAGCTGCTTCGCGAGAGAGCTCGAAAGGTTTCCTCTGCGACGGAAGCAACCTCTAAGATGCGGCCGTGAGGAAACATCCACGATGAAAAGTTCTAGTCAATCGGCGTGTCGTGGCGCAGCGAGCCCGCACGGAGGACGATCGCATGGCGAGCCATGAGCTCATCTCGCTTTTACCCCTTTTTCTTGCGGCCCTAGTGCCTGCTTGCCTCGTGCTCGCAGCCTTCCTCGTTTCACGACAGCGCTCTCGATTTTTGACGGTTGCATCGGTCGTTACGACGCTCGCCACGTGCCTCGCGTACATCGCGGTGACGCTCCGCCCCATCCTCTCTTTCGCAGGTTACGACGCCCGCACGACACGGCCAGGCTCGGCCATGCACGACGTCGTGCAGCTCGACATCGTCTCTAGCGCGATGTTCTTGCTCGTGGCGACGCTAGCTCTCGTGGTCGTTCGTTACTCGCGCACCTATCTTGCAGGGCAGCGCGACCTCGACAGATACGCACGCTCTCTCCTTCTGACGGTCGCTTCCGTCAGCGTGCTCGTGACCTCGAATCACCTCGCCGTCCTGATGCTTGCTTGGTTTGCAACGGACATCGGCCTGCACCAGCTCCTCACGTTCTACCGGACGCGCCGCCAAGCGATCATCGTCGCGCACAAGAAGTTCCTGCTCAGCCGCGTTGCAGATGCCTGCTTCGTCTTGTCCCTCGTGCTCATCGGTCCAGAAATGGGGTCGCTACGAATCGACGCCGTCAACGCGGCCGCGCAAGCGCGAGGCGAGCTCTCGTCGACGCTCCACCTCGCGACGGTCTTGCTCGTTTTCGGTGTGCTCTTGAAGTCGGCGCAATTGCCATTCCACGGATGGATGCAACAGGTGATGGAGGCGCCCACCCCCGTGTCTGCATTGCTGCATGCGGGTGTCGTGAACATCGGAGGCTTCGTCATGATCCGCCTCGCCCCGCTCATGGCGCACGCCTCGATTGCGCAAGGAATCCTCATCGCCGTCGGCTTGACGACGACCATCGTCGCTTCCCTCGTGATGACGACGCGTGTCGCCATCAAGGGCGTTCTCGCGTGGTCCACCATCGGTCAGATGGGCTTCATGCTCGTCCAGTGCGGCCTCGGCGCCTGGCATCTCGCGCTTCTTCACCTGCTCGCGCACTCTCTCTACAAGGCGCATACGTTCTTGAGCGCCGGATCCGTCGTTCAGCAATGGCGCGCCTCGCATCTCATCCACAGCCCGCGCGCTTCGCTCGGCCATCTCATGGCTGGCGCGGCGCTCGTATGTCTGGCGGTCGCGCCATTTTACGCGGCGACGGCGCTTCGAACCGGCCACTTGTCGAAGTCGATCGGCCCGCTCGCTTTCGTTCTGGGCCTCAGTTTCTCACCGATGATGGGCCGAGCACTGGCGGCAGGAAAACGGGCCTTCGCTCTTGCAGCGCTCCTCACCGTTGGTGCGTCGGCCTCGTATTTTGGATGGCACATGGCCTTCGAAGAGATCGCCCCGTGGATCCACGAGAGCCATCCTTCGACCCTTCAATGGTCGATCGTCGTCGGCGGTCTCGTCGCGCTGTTCATCGCTCAGTCGATCTTACAGACGCGGCCGAGCGGTCGTTTCGCGAATTGGCTTCAGCCGCACCTTCTCAGCGGTCTCTACATCGATGACCTGTTCACGCGAGTGACCTTCCGCCTTTGGCCTCCTGGGCTGCGATGACCACCAACGACGGATCTCGCGAAGCCGCCGATCGCGCCTGTGCGCGCATCGCACCGACATAGCCGCTCGACCGCTTCATCGCGGTCAATCCTTTTTGGTCTCTCACGGGCAAGCCGCTCTGGGAGGTCGCGGGGGAGCTCACTGCGCTGTCGGGCGCTCGCCTTCTCATGCCGCGAAGATGGTACGCAGAAGAGTGGCGCGCAGGACGTCTTGGCTCCGCCCATCTCCTCGAGGCACTTGCCGAAAGTGATTCGGATCTGACGGAAGACGATCTCGTCGCCCTGTTCTGGAGCGGCGAGCCCACTCCTGCACGCCGGCCCCTCGTCGTCGACACGATGGAGGATCTTCGACGTCGTCCCCATGAAGTCACATGGCGCGACTTCGTCATGGAAAAGCTCAGTCGGTTCTGTGCGTCGTACTTCGACGACGGACAGGCACAG
>JAHFDV010000109.1 GCA_023248815.1 Myxococcales bacterium | reverse complement strand
ACGAGCAAAGACGTACCCACGGCGACCGCAAAAAGCGCAGCGGCGCGAAACCATCCACGCGACGTTGCTCCGAGCACTTGTGAGGACGTCGCGAACATCGTGTCGGACTCGTCGTCCTCCTTGGCCTCGAGCGAGGGGAGGCGAGTCTTGCGTCGACTCGGTGCGCGCTTGCCTTTGGGCGAGCGATGCTTCATCGAGACTTCGGGCGTTGCTTCGAGCATCTTCTCGAGCTCGTTGCGCCGCGCTTCGGTGATGCCGCGAATTTCGAGACCGATGCCGCCGTCCGTCAGCTCGACCACCAAGGCCGGGAACTTCACGCTGTGCCCGGGAGCCGTCAGCGCCACTTCGACACGCCCTCCGACTTTCAATTCGACCTTCGACGAGGGCGGGTGAAGGAAGAGTCCGCGACTCGAAACTTTGCGCGTGCGCGTGCGAATGCGAGTGCCGTCGGTTGCCGTCACGACGGCGGCGACGTCGATGTATTTTCGTCCGCTGCGTTTTGGGGAGTTCAAGGATCCCGGGGGGAGTGATTCGAGGAGTCCGACGCTGGTGACGATGTGCATCTCCGGATTGGTCGCTTCGTCGTCGCCCGAGAGCCGCAGCATCTTCTCGTTCGGCGCGTCCACAGGCAATGACGGAGGCTTACTGAGCGTTGGAGGTCGCGTCGGAGGAGACGGCGTTTTCGGCTTTGGCGGATGCGAGAGCCGCGCACTTCCAATCGGCCTCATCGACTCGACGGGCGGCTCGGAATCGATCGCCGAAGCGCTCGCCATCCTTCGCACGCTGATGACTTCGCCCTCGGCGTTTCTCTCGATCTGAAGGAGCCGTTTGCGCTCCGAGTCCGAATCGCGAGACATCAGCCTGAAGTTTAGCGGGCACTCCGCGCTTTCGCGAATTTCCGCCCCGTTTTTTATCTCTGTCGAGATAGATGCAGATTGCGACAGCGCCCGTACCCGGAGGCGCAGCCGATCTGCGAACGATTCCATGGCCAAACGTCAGCGTGAGGCAGGAGAACCTCACGCCCTTCGGTAAAACCGATGCTCGACTATTCTTCGTCTGAACGAAGCGCAGCGACCGCGTTGAAGTCTTCGAGGGTCGACGTGTCGCCCTTGAGCTCGACGGCGCCTGCGGCGATCTCCTTCAGCAAGCGGCGCATGATCTTTCCGCTGCGCGTCTTGGGGAGCGCATTCGCGAAACGAATCTCGTCGGGTCGCGCGAACTTACCGATCTCGCGATCGATGTGCTCGGCGATCTGCTTCTTCAACGTCTCGTCGGCCTTGTGGCTGTCTTTGAGCGTGACGAAAACGACGAGCGCTTGCCCCTTGAGGTCGTCTGGGCGTCCAACCGCCGCAGCCTCTGCGACCGACGGATGCGACACGAGCGCGCTTTCGATCTCGGCCGTGCCGATGCGATGCCCGGCAACGTTGAGCACGTCGTCGATGCGTCCAACGACCCAAAAGTATCCGTCTTCGTCGCGACGTGCGCCGTCACCTGTAAAGTACATGTTTTCGAGGGGCTTCCAGTAAGTGTCGAAGAAGCGCTGCTCGTCGCCATAGATCGTGCGCGCCATCGAAGGCCACGGCTTTTTGATCACGAGCTTGCCTCCCTCGCCGGCTTTCGCGGGGGCGCCGCGGTCGTCGACCACGTCGATGTCGACGCCGAAGAGCGGCAGTCCCGTGCTTCCGGGCTTCGAATAACAGGCTCCAGGAAGCGTCGAAAGCATGATGCTTCCCGTCTCCGTCTGCCACCACGTGTCGACGATGGGGCAGCGGTCGCCGCCGATGGTCTTGTGGTACCAAACCCACGCCTCTGGATTGATCGGTTCACCGACGCTTCCCATGAGACGCAACGACGAGAGGTCGTGCTTCTGAACGTGCTCGTCGCCCCAACGCATGAACGCGCGGATGGCCGTGGGCGCCGTATAGAAGATCGTCACGCCGTGCTTCTCGATGAGGCGCCACATGCGACTCGGATTCGGGAAGTTGGGGGCGCCTTCGTACATGAAGCAGCTCGCGCCGCACGAGAGCGGTCCGTAGACGATGTAGCTGTGGCCCGTCACCCAGCCGACGTCTGCCGTGCACCAGTAGAGGTCGCCCTCTTTGAGATCGAAGATGTACTTCGAGGTCACGTGCACGCCTGCGAGATAGCCCGCGGAGGTGTGGAGTAGTCCCTTCGGCTTGCCGGTCGAGCCGGAGGTGTAGAGGATGAAGAGCGGATGCTCGGCATCGAAGGCATCCGGGTGCTGCGAGCGCTTCTTCGCGTCTTCCGAGTGATCTTTACGAATGATCTCGTGCCAGTGGTGATCGCGCCCGGCCTTCATTTCGAGAGGGGCCTTTTGTGCACCGATGCGCGTGAGAACGATCACGTTCTCGATCGATGGCGTCTTTTCCAGCGCCACGTCGGCCATCTTTTTCAGGGGAATGACGCTGCCGCGACGCCAAGCGCCGTCTTGCGTGAGGAGGAGCTTCGCGCCGCAGTCGTTGATGCGGTCGCGCAAGGCTTCGGAGGAGAAGCCGCCGAATACGACGGAGTGCGTCGCGCCGAGGCGCGCACACGCGAGCATCGCAATCGCCGCTTCGGGAACCATGCCGAGATAGATCGCGACGCGATCGCCGGGCTTGATTCCGAGATCGGCCATCGCCGCAGCGAGACGGACGACTTCACGATGAAGCTCGAAATACGTGAGCGTGCGCACTTCGCCGGGCTCGCCTTCCCAAATGATGGCAGCACGCGTCCGCGCAGACGTCGTGAGGTGGCGGTCGAGACAGCTCTCCGAAACGTTGAGCTTCGCGCCTTCGAAGAACTTCGCCTTCGGAAGATTCCACTCGGAGAAGGTCTTGAATGGCTCGCGGAAGTGGAGATCACGCGTTTCGTCGCGCCAGAACTCTTCTGGTTCCTCGATCGATTTTCGGTACAACGAGTCGTACGCCATCCTCGAGGACAGGCGCGCGTGATCGGTGAAAGCCTTGCTCGGATGGAACTTTCGATCTTCTTTGAGAACGCTCGAGATGCCGTCGGTCATGGTGCGCGGAGCGTAACGCCCGCCACAGCGAAAATCGATAGGCCCGGCTCGATCTGGGGCCCGTCCGATCCACGGGAGCTTAGCGCAATGATTTTTCAGCGAAGAAATCGTAGCGGTGCAGCTGCACACATTGGATTCATCGCGAGTTGCATTTCGCAGCTGAAGATCGCTTCTGGACAGCAACAAATCGCAATGACAGCCTGCATCTCTGGACTGCGTTGGCCCGTGGGCTTCACGCCCTCTCGCCATCGAACTAGGAGGTCATTATGAAACGCTTCGTGTTGCTCGGTTTTCTTGTGATGGGGTCGATTGCGGTGGCTTGCTCGGATGATCCCGTGAGCGAAAACGGAAACAACTCTACGGAAGATGGCGGCAAGGGCGATTCGACGATTGACAAGGACTCGGGTCCCGAGGAGCAATTGGACTCCGCAGTCGAAGACACGAGCACGCCGCTCGGCGACGCCAAGACCGACGCGCCGAACGTTGCGAGTGACGCTGGTCCCGATGGTGGTGGTGGTGGAAACGCCAAAGCATGCGCGGCCTACTGTGCCTGCATGGACGCCATCGACCCTTGCAAGGCGGCCTTCAAGAACGAGAAGGACTGCAATACGAAGTGTACGGCGCAGACGAATTGGGATCTCGCTTGTCGAGGAACGCACTGTGGTCTCGCCACGGCCGCGAAGACGAAAGGCGACCGCACGACCCACTGTGGCCATGCCGAAGGTGTTGGTCTCTGCTTGAACAAGTAACCTGAGCTCTCACTGAGCCAAAAGAGGGTGCGATCTCCACGTGGGATTGCGCCCTTTTTTTATTTCGAGAATCGGGAAAGTGGTGGCGCGAACGCGCGGCTCACGGCTGCGCGAAAACGCGCCTTAGCGAATTGGGGCGAGGCGTGGCAACATCATGGGCTCGATGTCGTTCGGTAGTCGCTCACGAAGTCTTCTCGGACTCTCGTTCACGGGAATGCTCGTCCTCTCGACCGGCTGCGCGTTTTGGAATTTCTCGGACTGGGACGATCTCGCAGTGGCTGGCGATGCGAGCGTAGACGCAGGCGTCGTGGGAGATTCGGACGCAGCGGCTCCGCTCGTACTCGATACCTTCACGCGCAATCTTGCGTCAGGCCTCGGAAGCGCCGACATCGGTGGCGCTTGGGATCTCGCGGGCTTGGCGACCGCGTTCTCAGTCGACGGAAAAGGGCACTATGCACTTCCGCCGGGACAGAGCATCTCTGCGCGAATTTTTTCGACCCTTCCGTTGGACCTCGATTTGACGGCCACGTATTCGATCGCGCAGATTCCCGATTCGGCGTGCTACCTCAATCTCAAAGCGCGCGTAAAAACGGACGACTCGTACTCTCTCTCGCTTCGCATCTCGAAGACAGAATCGCCCCGCCTCAAGTTCGAAACGAAGGCGAACCAGTCCCTCGCGCAGGCCCTCGTTCCAAGCATTTCGAATGCGGCGGGGGCCGAGATCATTCTTCGCTTTCAGGTATCGGGCGCCAATCCCACGAAGCTGCGGGGCAAGGCTTGGAACAAGGGGTCCACGGAACCTGCATGGCTTGTCGAGGTCGATCAGGGTGACACCGCACTGCAAACGGCGGGCGGTGTGTCGTTCGGCGGATATGTCACGCCGGTCACGGGTCTTCCCGACACGAACGTGAGCGTCGACGACTTCACCGTGCGACCGCTCAAATAGCCGTCGCGCGTTCGCCTGGCAAAAAAAAGCCGGCTCCTTGCGGAACCGGCTTCTCTTTTTTTGGAGCGCGACCTCAGGTCCGCGCTTCGGGCTTGGGAGGCATGCTCGGCGTGCTTGCCCACTTGTTCTTGCGCATGCTTTCGACGCGCGAGAGCAGAAGCTTGCGCTGCAGCTCGAGCGGCTCCGGCATCGTCGTACCGAGAGAGTCGAAGAACTCCCCGTGTGACTTCAGCTCGATCTCCCACTCGTCGAGATTGATCTCCGTCGCGGCGTTGACCTGCTCCGAAGAGATGTCGAGCCCGGATAGATCGAGATCGCCTGCTTTCGGAACCCAGCCGAACGGCGTCTCTTGGCCGCCAACGCGAAGACGCGCGCGATCGACGATCCATTTCAAGACGCGCATGTTCTCGCCGAAGCCGGGCCAGAGGAACTTGCCGTTCTTGTCCTGACGGAACCAGTTGACCATGAAGATCTTCGGCGGGTTCGGGATGAGCGCCTGCATCTCGAGCCAATGCGCGAAGTAGTCGCCCATGTTGTAGCCGCAGAAGGGAAGCATCGCGAAGGGATCGCGGCGAACGACGCCGACTTTGCCCGTCGCGGCTGCGGTCGTCTCCGAACCGAGCGCCGAGCCGAAGAACACGCCGTGCGTCCAGTTGAACGACTGAATGACGAGCGGGATCGTCGTCGCACGACGTCCGCCGAAGATGAACGCCGAGATCGGAACGCCTTCTGGGTCTTCCGAGAAGCGCGAGAGCGCCGGGTTGTTTTCTGCGGGAGCGGTGAAGCGCGAGTTCGGATGAGCCGCTTTTTCTGCGGAGCCCTTCTTCCAGGGGCGTCCTTGCCAATCGGTGAGCTCTTCTGGAACTTCGCCGTCGATGCCTTCCCACCACACGTCGCCGTCTTTCGTCTTGGCGACGTTCGTGAAGATCGTGTTCTTCGCGACGGACGCCATCGCGTTCGGGTTCGACTTCTTGTTAGTGCCGGGCGCGACGCCGAAGTAGCCGGCCTCGGGATTGATCGCACGAAGACGGCCGTCTTCTCCGACCTTCATCCAGGCGATGTCGTCGCCGACGGTCCAGATCTTCCAGCCCTTGAAACGCTCGGGTGGGATCATCATTGCGAAGTTCGTCTTGCCGCACGCGCTGGGGAACGCCGCTGCGACGTAGGTCATTTCGCCATCGGGGCTTTCGACGCCGAGGATGAGCATGTGCTCCGCGAGCCAACCCTCTTTTTGTCCGAGGTAGCTGCCGATGCGAAGCGCGAGACACTTCTTGCCGAGAAGGACGTTGCCGCCATACCCCGATCCAACCGACCAGATCGTGTTGTCTTGCGGGAAGTGGCAGATGAAGCGGCGCTCGGGGTTGATGTCGAGCGTCGAGTGAAGACCCCGATTGAAGTCGTCTGAAGCGCCGAGCATGTCGAAAGCGACTTTGCCCATGCGGGTCATCGTGCGCATGTTGAGCACGACGTAGACGCTGTCCGTGAGCTCGACGCCGACCTTCGCCATGGGCGAGCCTGCCGGGCCCATGATGTATGGAATTACATACATCGTTCGGCCCTTCATCGAGCCGTCGAAGAGTTTTCCGAGCTTCTCGTAGGCGTCTTTCGGCGCCATCCAATTGTTGGTGGGGCCCGCCTCTTCCTTCGTCTCGGTGCAGATGAAGGTGAGGTTTTCGACGCGCGCGACGTCGTTCGGATTCGAGCGGTGGAGATACGAGCCCGGGCGCTTCTTCTCGTTCAAGGGCTCGAGCACTCCCGTTTCGACGGCGAGCTTCGTCAAGCGCTCGCGCTCTTCTTCGGAGCCGTCGACCCACACGATGTTGTCAGGCTTCGTGAGTCGCGCCATTTCGGCGACCCATTCGAGAACGTGCTTATTCGACGTGAGGTTCGTGCTGACGGTCATGGGGCGTGGTTTTACCGTATAAATCGCCGAGCATCCAGGCCAGACACGAGCTGCGTAAAGCTCTGCTCACCGACACCTGGCGTTCGCGTTCGCTTTCGCGGCGGCGCCGCTCGCGCCCGCGCGATCCCCCGAAGAAACTAGCGACCGACTTCGTAGGTGCCCTGAGCGGAACACGCCGAAAGACACGACTTTCCGGAGACCGGCATCTCTCGGTAGCTATATTGCAATGGTCCGTCGACGCTCCCCTGAAGATGCTGCTCGCTCTTCCAATGGCAGCCGTCGCTCCAGTCGAATTCGGTCTTCAGCGAATACTCGAGGACGCCGTCTTTCACGGAGCCTCGGTACGCATACTTTCCGATGCGCACCTCGGCCTGTCCGCCTTCGCAGGCGTAGTTGAACGTGCCGGCCGCGCCTGCGCTTGGTGCATCGATCCAGCAGGCTTCGGAGCTCTTTTTTACCGCCGCTACTCGTACCTCGCGCACGCATTTTTCGGGAGCGGCAGAACTGGGTGACGCCGAACTCGACGATGGGTCGAGAAGTAGGCTGCGCGTTCCGAACGCCAACGCGAGAATCAGAAGCGAGACGAGACCATGCATCGCGCTCAGTAGTCTTCTTTCGTGAATCTCGTGCCGCCGAGACCTTCCCTACGCATCGAGTCGGCGAGGAGCTCGACGGCGACGTCGATGACTTCGATGCGGGTCGTCGGAGCATAAAACTCGTCTTCTTCGACTTCGGGCATGGCCTTGAGGCGCGCTGAGACTTTGTCTCGCTCCGCAGGGTCGACCTCGATGTGCGCGTTCCAGCCTTCCGCAGAGTCGAGAAGGAGCGCTTCTCGCATCATTCCGATGGGGTTGAATTCGAGGAAGACGCGCGCCATCTGGATGCGCCAGCCTTCGTGATGAGGACCGGTTTTCCAAAAGCCGTGATGCTCACGACGAATCACTTCGCCGAAATAGGCGCCAGTGGTCGCTTGCAGGAGATCCAGGCTTTCCGGTTTCGCGCTGAGCTCACCGCGCGCTTCGGCGACATAGAGGTCGAGCACGGAAAGCGTATCGCGCGTGAAGTCGAGCGCGACTCCCGTCTTCGCGTGCACGAAGCGAACGCACGCAGAGGCGAGCTCGGCGATTTCACCCGTCAGCGGCTCGAGCTCTTCCTCCACGCCTTCGTCGGTGCCCTCTTCGACGCCGTCGACGTCTTCGTCCAATTCGGCATGGCCGTTCGCGCTGCCGTTGCTGCCATTGGCATGCCCGTTCGAGTGCTCGTTGTTCTCGCTCGTCATCGAAGACGATCTAGCACGACATCGCGGACCGCAAGCGAGCGCTCTCTCAACGCTCGGAGAGCGGACTCGGCAGCATGCTTTTTCCGCGCTTTTGCGCGTGGGGAAGAAGGTGCTGAAGATACCAATTGCGCATGACGTTGCGTTCTAGCTCGGCGCGAAGTCGCTTGCGAATCGTGCGGGCGTAGAAGAGGTACGTGATGATCTGGGCGAGATTGGTCCCGAGGAACAAGCACTTCAATGCCGTCCCGTGCTCGAAGGAGATCAGGTTCGGAAGAATCACGATGCGTCCGTTTTCGACGATGAGTGTCGGCGGAAAGAAGCCCGCCCACTCGAGCATCGGCGGGAGCAAGCACGTGAGGAGCGCTAGGGCGGCTGGTGGCCCGAAACGCGTGCGCGGATGGTTCATCGAAAACGCGAGGTAAGACGAGATGACGCTCGCTGGTGTGAAGAAGACGCCCGAGACGACGCGCGAAAGCATCATCAGACCGATGAAGAACGAGCCTAGCGCGAAGAAGGGGAGCTCTACGCTGACTGCGTCTCGCTTGTAGTTGACGAAGCTGAGAACTGCCGCGAGCCCCATCGCGAGGCTGATGCAGATGAACAGGGGGAGGTCGCGGACGCCGAGATAGATATAGAAGGGCGCGTGAAAGAGCCACGAGGCGTACGCGAACGTTGCCGCATACGAAGCGTTCTTCGCGTTCTCTCGTGCGCTGTTGTCGACCTCGGCGCGCAGCTCCTCCGGCACGACGTCGGGAGGGCTCTCGATGATCTCGACCAAAACCTTGAAGGCTTCGTTGCTCTGCGGATCTAACGCGAGGGCGCGACTGACCTCGCGCACGGCCTCTGCGCGCTGCGAGATCGACGCGTCTTCCGTGCTCGCGCGAACGAGGGCACGAGCGCGCGCGACATGTTCACCTGCCGCCTGCCTCCGCGCGCCCAAGTTGCGATCTCCCTCGAGATACGATTCGAGACGATTGGCGAACTCGGCGACGGACGCGAGACGTTCTTCCCGAGAAAAGGTGCAGGCTGCAACGACGATCGCCTCGAGCTCGGGCGGAATTGCGAGCGCCGGGAAGCGGTGGCTGATGCGTGGGTCGACGCCTGCTCGCACGGCCTTCGAAAGCGCGACGATGTTGTCTTGCCCGTAGAAGAGGTGGAGTGTGAGCATCTCGAAGAGGATCGCACCCAGCGAGAACACGTCGGCGCGCTCGTCGATGTCTTCGCCGCGGAATTGTTCTGGCGCCATGTATGCCAGCGTCCCGAGAATGTTTCCCGTGCCCGTCTCAGCCCGCGGAATGTCGCCCGTGACATTGAGGCCGACGCTCACGTCTTTTTCGCTGCGCACTTTCGCGACGCCCCAATCGAGGACGTAGACCTCGCCGAAGCCTCCAAGCATGATGTTGGCGGGCTTCAAATCTCGGTGGACGACGCCACGCGCGTGCGCGAACTCGATCGCGCGGATGGCGCGCACGAAGTGATCGAGCAAGCGCCGCCGCGGAAAGCGCTCGAGCGTCTCCGGATTCTTTCCCTTCATCCCTTCGATGATTTCTTCGAGGGTGCGGCCTTGCACGCGCTTCATGACGAAGAAGGGCGCGCCTTCGGGATCGACTCCGAGATCGTAGACGGGGACGATCGCGGGGTGCTCGAGCTGACCTTGCACGCGCGCTTCACGGAGGAAGCGTCGCACTGGCTCTTGCTGGCGGTCGCCGCGGATCGTCTTGATCGCGACATCTCGTCCGATGTGGCGATCGCGATGGAGGCGCACTTCGCCCATGCCGCCTTCACCGAGGACATTGCCGCGGTCGAAACGCTTCGAGAGGTCCTTTTCTTCGAGGCTGTGGAGCCGGGCGAGGAGCGCCGCGTCGAGCGCTTCTGGCGGGGTTACCGATTCGAAGCGGTGCGGTTTTTGAACGCCCGGCTCGTCGACGAAGGCCGCACCGCGCGAAGAATCTTCGCTGTCTATCGACAGCTGTGCGCGCGAGTCCATCGTCGCCTGAAGCGGCAACGGCAAATCCTCGTCACCTTTCGGACGACTCTCCTCCCCCATCCATTTCTATTTTACAGCCGATTCGAGAGCCGCGAATGCGCTTTATTCGACTTTCGCACCCTCGGAAAACCAGGCCCCAATCGCATTTCTCTCTTCATCCGTGATGTGCGTGCGATTGCCGAGCGGCATGGCGCGGGACACCACGGCCTGCGTGTAAATGTTCGTCGCATGCTGCTTCACGTGCTCCGGAGTGTCGAACACGATGCCTTTCGGGGGAGCGTTCTGCGTGGGGTCCGTCGGGTGCTCGGCATGGCAAGGAACGCAGCGCGCTTGGAGCACTGCATAGAGCTCGTTGTAGGTGGGAACCTTGGCCGTCTGCGGTGGAGGGCGCGTCAGTACGAGCAGGAGACCGATGCACGCGGCGATCGTGCCGAAGAAGGCGACGCGCCATTCGCCGAAGTGAAAACGAATGTTGAGAATGTGCCGGCAGAGCGCGCCCGTCACCATGATGATGACGAGGATCGCCGCCGCATGACGATTGCCGTACGTGATCGCGAAGTGGTTGCTCACCATCACGAAGAGAACGGGGAACGTGAAGTAGTTGTTGTGGATCGAGCGCTGCTTCGCGCGGTTCGAATACGAGAGATCTTGATCGCGACCTTCCGTCGTCGCCGCTACGAGCTCGCGCTGCGACGGAATGATGTGAAAGAAGACGTTGCCCGCCATGATCGTGCCGAGCATCGCGCCCGTGTGCATGTACGCGGCTCGCCCCGAGAGATAGTGAAAGGCGACGTACATCCCGGCCGCGACGATCACGAGCGTCAGAACGTGGCAAAGGCCTTCGGCGGCCTTGGCGAGAGGTGAGCGCCAGAGAAGGTCATAGGAGAAGAAGCCGCCTGCGAGCATTCCGAGACCGATGAGCGTCCCTTGATGCGCGGTGATGTTCCCCGACCCATCGACGAGATATGCGCCGCCGCCCATGTAGTAGACGATGCCGAGGAGACAGAAGCCCGTGATCCACGTCGTGTACGCCTGCCACTTGAACCAGTGAAGAATCTCCGGCATCTCCCCCGGCCCGAGGAACTTCTTCTCCACTTGATAGAAGCCGCCCGAGTGGAGCATCCAGATCTCACCGACGTGCAGTGGCCCGCGGCCCGCCTTCTTCTCGAGGTTGCGGTCGAGCCAGTTGAAGAGCATCGAATTGCCGACCCACATGATTCCCGCGATCATGTGAACCCAGCGCACGACGAGATCGAGGAGTTCGCGCTTTTGAGGATCCAAGGTGATTCGTCTCTAGTTGGTGGAGAGTCGAGCGGCTACTTTTCGTGCTCGAAGAGCGAGGCGGTGAGCAGAAAGGACCGGCCCGGAAGCGGGTAATCGTATGCGTCCCCGATGGCCTTTTGTACAGCGCCGAATGCGCCCTGATAGCTCGCCGTGCGCACGTCCGTAAGGTTGCGAATTTCGCCGGCAAACCGAATTCTCCCGAGGCGGACGCTCCCGCCGACGCTCGAGAGCGCACGAGCGGGAACGAGGACAGCTCCCGCTTCGTCGGCCTGCATTCCACTGAGAAAGTCGAAGCCGTATCGGAGCATGAACGGTGAGACGTCGACGACGGCGTCCAGCGAGAGATCATGCGCGGGCCTTCCGGGAAGCTTGGGAGCGCTGCAGCCCGTCGTCCGCACATCGCACCGAGCGTAGTTGCGGGTGTCCATCAATGTGTAAGTTGCACGCAAACTGAAGGGGCCGTAATTGCCACGCGTTCCGAGCTCCGCGCCGACCATGCGGGCGTCACCCAGGTTCGTCGCACGAATCCGGCCTTCTGCGCCGAGCGGCACGAACGTGATGAGGTCGCGCGCCGAGATCGCGAAGAGCGTCGCCTCTCCTTCGAAGCGAAATCTTCCTTTGGAGAGATGCGTGCGAACACCGAGATCTGCCGCGAGAGCGCGCTCGGTATCGAGGTTCGGATTGCCGACGAACGCGCCCGCGTTGCCGAAGCGTTCGACGAGGGAAGGCGCGCGCGTGACATACCCGCCGCGCGCGAGCACGGAGACGGGGCCGTCTTTCCACTCGGCACCGCCGTGCAGCGTGGGAATGATCTCGCCGCGTGTGTCGTTCGGCGAAGCATCCGAGAAGTAGTCGGCGCGTGCGCTCAACGCCAATTGGAACGTGCGATGAAGTCGCAGCTCCATGTCCGTGCTCGGGCCAATGCGCGAGCGTGTCGTTTGCGGAGGAGGTTCGGCGCCGCGGTAGAGCCCCGCGACGAATCCTTGAAGCTCGCCTTCCATTCTTGAATCGATGTCGAGCGGACCGAGCTGCGCGTGACTGCCCAGCGAGCTTCCGAGCGCGAGGGAGCGCGCATTCGTCTCGCGGCGGTAGGGAGAGAAGAGATCGTACCCACCGACGACGCGCGTCGACTCATGACGTCCCCACGAGCGCACCGTCACCTCGTTCGTCTTCGTGCGCGAAAGGAGAAGCTCGAGCCCTTGCACGACGCGTGTCGACTCGAAGCTTTCGAAAGGAGTCGGTACGCTGCCTGCTCCGGGCAGCTCTTGTTTTCGAATCTGCACGAGCGTGTGCGTTCGCAAGCGTGTGCCCGTGTCGTCCTTCAGCGCAGTCTGCGCATACGCGCTCATCTTGGCGTGCCCCGCATTTTCGCGATCGCGAAACGAGCGCCGGCGGTCGTCGTAGTAAGAGAAGTCTCCGTCGGAACGCGAGGCAGACACAGCCATGCGGACGTCGAAGCGCTGCGTGCTCGCCTCCTCTTGCGCGCGCATTCGCGCCGTTCCAAAGCTGCCAACGCCGATCCACGCTCGTTCGTCGGTTCTAGAGGTGGGATCGAGGTCGAGCGTGCCGCCGAGCGTCGAAGGCCCGAGCGTTGCTTTCGAGAAGGTTCTATCGATGCGCGCGCGGGTCGAACCGAAGAGCGGGAGCGTGGACAGGTCGAGCGTCGGATCGGCGCCACTCGTGAGCGGAATGCCGGCAAGATAGACCGCGACCTGATTGCCGTTCGAACCACGGATCGACAATGTCGAAAATCCGTCGTCGCCGCCCAGTCTTCGCACGTGCACGCCTGGCTCGCGTTCGAGCCAGTCACCGATGTCCGTGATCTCGCGTGGGTCTTGCGCGACGCTGGAAGTGGCCTTCGGCTTCGCGGGCGCATCTCCTTGAACGCGCACGTTCTCCGGTTCGTCCGCCAAGCCGACTTTCACCCAAAAAAAGATTGCTCCGGAAACCAAGCGCATCGCCGTCAGGACGAGGCTTTTTCCCGGAGTTCGTGGCGCCACGAAGGGCACATAACACCACTTCTCCTGACCAGCGTTTGGAAGTGAGCGCCGACTGACGCTAGAGTAGAGGTCGAATGATGCTCGCTCGGACGTTCGTCTCCATTCTCGCGCTGGCTGTGCTGATGGTCGTCCACGAAGCGGGGCACTATTTTCCTGCGCGCTTCTTCAAGATGAAGGTCTTGAAGTTCTCGATCGGGTTCGGTCCGACGCTCGCAAAATATCAGCCGAAGGGGAGCCCAACCGTCTTCCAAATAGCGATCATCCCTTTCCTCGCCTACGTGCAGATCGCTGGGATGAACCCGTTCGAAGAGACCGATCCGAAAGAGACGGGGCTCTACAGCAACGCGCCGCTTCATGCGCGCGTCATCACGATCATGGGCGGTTCGGTCGCAAACTATCTCGTGGCCTCCATTTTCATCTTCTTCG
>JAHFDV010000448.1:4500-5161 GCA_023248815.1 Myxococcales bacterium | reverse complement strand
GCTCCGCCGAGCGCGCGGAACGATTCCTTGGGAACGTTCGAGCCGACGCTCTTCTTGTACGAGCATGTGCCGGGAGGCGTCGGGCTCGCGGAGCGTATGTTCGAGGCGCGTCGCGATCTCCTCCTCCGCACGCGGAAGCTCATTGCGAGCTGCAGGTGCATTGCGGGATGCCCCGCGTGCGTCGGTCCCGTCATTCCTGATGACGGCGAAAAGCGACTCTTCGCAGCGATCCGCGCCGGGCGCGACGGAGCGCACGCCGACGCGAAAAAGGGAATCGTCGCATTGCCGGATCCCGACGAGTCGAGCGGCGTCTTCAATGCGGCCAATCTCCGTGGGCGAAAGGCGCTGGGCTTGGCGCTTCTCGATGCGATGTTTCCCGTGAAATCGACGGGCTGAGAAATTTGCCGGAATAGGCGAAGCGGCCGCACTGTTTACACGCGTGCGCGGGAAGACGGGGAGCACGCAGCGAAAGGTTTTGGACGGACGAGAGCGCCAAGTAGCCCTCGTTCTTTCGGCGCTTTTTCACGTCGTTCTGTTCGTCGCGATCAAGAAGCGCGCGGCGCCGTCATCACACGAGAGTGATGACTCCGCGCCCACGGTCGTCGAACTGACGGAACCTGAAATCGAAGTGCCCGTCCCTCCCACGGATCTTGCCCTCGTG
>JAHFDV010000448.1:0-4490 GCA_023248815.1 Myxococcales bacterium | reverse complement strand
ATGTGCGGAATGCTCCCGTCGAGGTGAACAAGCCCGACAGGCCGCCTTCGAGATCGCTCGTACGCGAGCCTCCGCCGAACGATCCACCGGACGAAGCAACCGATGCGGCATCCGAGAAACCTTCCCCTCCCCGAGCGAGCGAGCCATTCTCCTTCGATCCGCTCGTTTCGACGCCGACGTCAAAGCCGGCGTCCGACGCACGCCTCTACGGCGCGCGAGGCGCGTTGGCTACAACCTCGGCCGAACCCGCTCAGCAAGAAGGTAGAGGCGCGGGCGCTCGACTGAACGATCGTGCTCTAGAGGCACGCATGACGACTCATCTCGCGGAGCGGATCGACGCGTACGAACGCGTGCACGGCCGAGCGCGCACCGCCGGAATCGAAGGAGCCATCGACGAAGCCGTGCGGCAGGCGACGCGCGACGAGTTTGAGATGAAAGTGGACGTAACGGTGTTCGCGGACGGCACCGTCAACGTCGCGCACGTGAGCGGTGGTCCGAACGAGGGGATTCGCAGCGACCTCATGAGCGCGATTCAGCGCCTCGCGAAGAAGCGCCTCGTTAAATTCCCGATCGGCGTTCGCGGAATCCGCGCACGCTTCAACGTTTCTTCGTATTTTCAATTACCCGAAGGCAACAAGATGCGCGATCTCGGCACGAAAGGCCCGAGGCTCGTTTCCGAGGACAATCAGAAGCGCGTGGAGTTCTTTCGCTACAACGGCAAGGTCGGATCGTTGGGGCTCTCCGCGGGAATCCGTCATCCCAAAGCTTCGGCCAAGGGGAAATGCAGCGTCGACGACCCGTGCGACGAGACGAGCAACAAGTACAACAAGCTCTTGGATCAAAGCTTCAGCGTCGACATCGGCTTGAGCGGCGGCATCATGCTGAGCAACATCGGCGCACGCCCGATGCGCGAAGTGAACAGCGTCATCGAATCGGAAGAGCGCATCCTCGAAGAGGAGGCGCCAACTACTCTACCCAGCCCTGTTACTCGACCCAACCACACTGCACCCAGCGGAAGTGCGTCTCCGTGAGCAGTGGGAAAGCGCCGACGCGCTTTTTCTGATCGTCGAGCATGCGAACGAGCGCTCCCCAAATGAAGCTCGGGAGCGAACGTGACGTGACTTGTTCGTCAGCAGCGAGACGCGCGCTCTCGGTCTCGCCGAGATCCCAAAGAGCAGCAGCTGCGAGTCCGCGAAGCGATTCGTCTTTGCCACGGAGGGCGGCTTCTTCGAGCTGCGGAACGAGCTCACGAACGCCGTAATTTTGCGCCAGATAATAAGCTGCGCGAATGCCGACGGCGTCGAGACCGGCTTGCGTCTTTGCAAGCGGTCGAAGCACCGCGAGCGGTGGAGCGGGCGCCGTATCTTCGCGTGAGGAGCGAGCGAGAGACATCTCGAGAACGGGGCGAGCAGTCGCTTCACCGACGCGGCCCATGCGGAAGAGGAACGTGAGATCGCGATCGGCGCTGGGTCGATCCGAAAGACGCGCGAGAACTTCGAGCGTCGGACGCGAGGCCTTCGGCCAATCTTTTTTCCCGGCGAGCTCGGCGAGTGCCCAAGCGACGAGTGCCCAACCGAGACGTCCGCTCGATGCGCCCGTCTTCGACTTTTGATCGGCGTCGAGAAGGGGGGAGAGGTCGCCCGCTTTGATCGCAACGTCTGCGAAGACGAGCCAACGGCCGAGATGACGCTCTGCCGACCGCAAAATTGAAAGCGCAGGACCGATGCTCTTGGGCAACGGTTCGGTGCGCGTGAAGCCGAGGAAGAAATCGCTGCAAATGCTGATGCGATGACTCTCTTTGATCATCGGAGCGATCGAAACGAGCAATGAGCCGTTCGACTCACCGCGAGCGACACGCGCGATGTCCGCCGAGAACGCGAGGTACGACTGACGCGTCGATGCAAGCTTCGAGAGAATCGGAGCGAGCGAGGGGTCTTTGCAGAAGCCGGCAGCGGCGAGCGTCGCAGGACCTCCACCATCCAACGGTAGAGCTTCGCGGAGAAGTTTTGCGGCGCGCGGATCTCCTTGCTCAGAAAGAGTGCGGATGGCCGCGCTCCAAAGAGGACGATCGAAGGCGCGCTTTTCGAGCAACTCTTCCGCCGCTTGGTAGAGCACCGTGCGGAGGTCATGGCTGTGACGAGAGAGCACGCGAAGAGCGCCGGCGACTTGCTCTTCTTCTGGCTCGCGCTTGCGCAGCGTGTTCGACACTTCGTCGATCAGGCGTCGTCGCGTTACGGCATCGACGAGCTCACTTTTTGCGAGCGCTGGGGCAGTCCCCGCGGCTCGCGTAACCGACTTCTTGGCGAGGTTCTGCTGCTTCGGCACTGGACGGTCGACGTTATCATCCATTGGCCAGATCGCGAGTTCGATCACGCGTGCAGATGTCGATCGTTGGGGCGCACGACGAGAACTTGACACTCACGACGCAAAAAATTGCGAAGTGAGCATCGAGATCTTTCTTGAAATGATTCGATGCGCGGGCGTTCGAGGCAGCGAGTCGCGATGGGAGGCGGCGAGAGCCCGCCTCAAGCGCGTACGACGAAGAGCTTTGCGGACTCCCCTTCGACCTCGATCGCCAGCGCTTCGGGCACGGCGTCGACGAGCGAAGTGATCTTGAGATCGATCGCGAGCGCATCTTTCTTCAACGTGTCCGACCACTTCGTCGCGACTGCTGCAAGCCGGCCTTCAGCGCCGAGGACCATGCGAATGCGATCCGAGAAATCGAAGCCCGCTTCTTTACGCGCGGTCTGCACGCGATTTTGGAGCTCGCGAAGAAGACCGAGCTCACGGAGCTCGTCGTCCAGTGCGGTTTCGAGGACGGCGACGCCGACGCGCGCGCCTGCCGCAGCGAAACCGTCTTTGGCAGCAAAGGCGACTTCGACGTCTTCTTCATTGAGCGAGATGTCGAAGAGCGTGACCGTCCCCTTCACCAAAAGCTCTTCGTGCGCCTTCGCGGCGGCATCGTCCGTGAGTGTCGCCATCGACTTTTTGAGGACCTGCGCCTCTTTTCCGAGTCCGCGCTGGCCGAGCGTGCGGAAGTTCGGCTTGAGCTGGTACTCGACGTAGTTGCGAGCGTCACCGGCCTCGAGAAATTCGACGGCGAGCACGTTGAGCTCTTCGGCGATCATCTCTTTGTGCTGGCGAAGGCTTTCGCGCTTCTTCGGATCGGCGACGACGATTTTCACGGAGCGGAGTGGCTGACGCACTTTCAGCTTCGCTTGCGTTCGCACTTGCAAGCCGAGATGAACGATCTCACGTACCCACTCCATGCGCTCCGGGAGATCCGTCACTTCGTGCTTGACCGCGGGGAACTCGGTGAGATGCACGCTGTCTGGGACTGCGACACCGCGCGCCTTCGCCGGACCGACGACGAGGTTTTGGTAGATCGACTCCGAGATGAACGGCGTGAACGGCGCGAGCATCTTTGCGATCGTCACGAGGCACTCGTAGAGCACCTCATAGGCGCTTGCTTTGTCCGGCGTCATGCCCGTCGCCCAGAAGCGCGCACGGCTGCGGCGCACGTACCAATTGGACATCGCTTCGACGAGATGCACGATGTGCTGCGTCGCGCCGTAGATGTCGTAAGCGTCCAGACGATCCGTCACTTTGCGATTCGTCGAGGACAGAAGCTCGAGGATCCATTGATCGAGCTCGCTACGCGCGGAGGCGTTCTTCGCGAAGGGATCGAACTCGTCGACGTTTCCGTAAATGACGAAGAACGAGTAGACATTTCTCAACTTGATGAGCGTCTCTTTCTGGAGAGCGCGCACGTTCGCGAGCGAATGGCGCGTGGGATTCCACGGCGGATTCGAAGCGTAGAAGAACCAGCGAAATGCGTCGGCGCCAGGAGCCGACGAGCTCGGGTCGGAGACAGCGACGCGCTCGGTGGCGGGGAGGCGCGGAACTTCTGCAGCCTTCACGTCTTTCTTCGTCGTCGTGCTCAAGCCAAGCGCAGACTTCGTCGCCGCGTCGAGCACGATCACGCGACGCTGCAGGCCTTTCTGCGCGACGATCGAAAGTTCGACGGTCTTGCTCGAATCGGCCGGGCTCGTGAGACGCACCTTCGCCCCCTCGGGAAGATCCATTCCTTCGAGGTCTTCACGCGCGATCGCGCACGTGGCCGGCTTTGCGAGCTGGCCTTCGATGATCGCAAAATCCATAGTGAGCGCTTCGAGAATGAGATCGGGAGGCGTGTAGTTGCCCTTCGACTTCGATTCTTTTTTCCCCTCCTTGTCGCTCACGTGACCGAGCACGATGCAGCGCTCGAACGGATGCGGGAACGGCGTCGCGGGGAGGCCATAACGCTTCTGACACTCCTCGTCGAAGACGAGCGTCGAGATCATGAGCAGCGTGTAGAACCAGCCGCGCGTCTGATCGATGCCCTCGGAGATGAAGTCGGCCGGAAAGCTCTTCTTGAACGTCTCGACGCCGGTGTGCGGGAAGCCCCATTGGGCGAACGGCATGCAACCCGAATCGAACCAGCAATCGAT
>JAHFDV010000447.1 GCA_023248815.1 Myxococcales bacterium | reverse complement strand
ATCTTTGACGTTCTCGGCTTCACGAACTTCGAGCCCTCGGTCTCGAAAGGCGCGCGCAAGCCGTGAGCGGAAGACGTTCTCGTCGTCGACCAAAAGGACGGAACGAGCGCTCACGAGAACCTAGCCGGGAGGAGTAGCGAGACGCGGGTGCCGCGCCCCTCTTGGCTCTCGACCGCGACCTTCCCGCCGAATCGTTCGGCGAAGGTGCGCACGAGAAAGAATCCGAGACCGAGTCCGCGCTGCGGCGGCTTCGTCGTAAAAAAAGGCTCGCCGAGTCGCTCGACGACCGCGGCGCTCATTCCGGATCCTTCGTCGCCGACCGTGCAATGAAGCTCCGTTCCTCGCACGTCGACCGAAAGCGAAACCTTGCCGTTCGAAGCTTCACTCGCGTCGAAGGCGTTCCCGACGAGGTTCGCGAGCATCTGGCCGAGTGCCCGCGGCGGAACGACGATGCGCCCTTCGCTGACCTTCGTCTCGAGACGAGTTCGTCGCTCTTCCGAGAGAAGCTCTTTCGTCCGCGCGACGACTTCGTTGGCGTCGATTTCGCGAGGTGCTTCTCCCAGCTCTTGACCGGCGTCGCCCGCCATCTTCTGTAAGATCGCTCGGCAGCGCTCGGCTTCGCTTCGCAAGAGCGCCGCGTCTTCGGCAATGGCGGCTGCGTCGAGCGTGCCTTTCGTCGCACGCAGAAGTTCGCCGGCGACGACTGCGATCGTCGCGAGAGGAGTGCCAAGCTCATGCGCCGCACCTGCCGCGAGTGTGCTCAAGGAAGCGAGCTTTTCGTTTCGAGCGGCGAGATCGCGCAGCCTTGCGACTTCTCGCTCGCGTTCCGCCAACGCTCTGGCCACGCGTGCCACGAAGTAACCGACGACGAAAGCGGCGAGCGTGTAGGAGAGCCACATTCCGCGAAGATGCGCGGTGAAACCTGCGCCGTGATGCATCGCGTGCATCGAGGCTTCGTCCGTGAAGAGAAAGAGTGAACCGAACGCGAGCGACGTCACGATCGAAAGGACGTAGGTCGCGCGGTTCTGGAGCAGCAGCGCGCCGAGTGCGACGTGCACGATGTAAAAAACGGAAAACGGATTGGTGGGACCGCCCGAGAGAAGAAGTAGCCCCGTCAGAAGCAACGTGTCGAAGACGAGCACGAAGAAAATCGTCGGCGGCGCCGAGACGCGTTTCGAAAAGTGCTGCAACACGAAGTTCGAAATCGCGGTGACACCCACGAGCGCGCCGACGAGGGGGAGCGAGAAGGGGACCGCAAGAAGGAACGTTGCGACGACGACGAGAATCGCCTGCGCGACGACGGCGACCCAGCGGAGGCGGACGAGCCACGAAAGACCAATCGTCGATTCAGGAAGGATGTCGCGCGGCGCCAAGGCGTCAAAAATCATAGCCCAGTCCCGCCGTGAGGACGGGGCCCTCTTCGTGGTGACCGGAAAGGAGATTGAGCACGGGGTACCGAAACGATACGAAAATGAGCAAATCGTCTTGGGGCGTGACGAGAACCTCGGGCGAAGCGAAAAACACCGCTCCTCCTGAATCGCGCTCCGTCTTTCCGTTCTCGTAGGCCTTCCCGTCGAAGCGACCGTCGACATTTGCCCGCACCGCGAATTTCGACGTCACCTGATATTGCAACGAAGTCCCTGACCGAAGCGTGGGGCTCGCGCGAAACTCCGAAGTGCCGCGTGTCGGCATGATTCCGTAGAGGCTCGCGAAGAAAGACCACGGCCGCGGGAAGAACGCATAAGCGGCCCCGGCGATGGGATCGACCGACCCCGATCCTGGCTGCGCTTCGATGGGAAGCGCTTTCCCAGTCGCATCATTCTGTCGCACCGCAGTCGGCAGTTTCACGCCCGCAAGGACGGAGAAGAGATGGCGCGGCATCGTCGGCCGATCTTGGAGAACGAAAAACTTTGCTCGCAGCTCCATGTCACCGAGACCGTAGACGGTCGTCTGCGCGAGATTCGCGTCCTCGACGGCACGCCGCAAGCTGGGCACCGAGAGCTGCAGAAAGACGCGTTCATGAGGTGCCCACGCGAGATAGAGGTCGAGCCGCTCTTCATCCAGCGTGTACCGATCGACTCCTGCCTCACCGATCGAATCGGTGCGATACCGCGCCTCGAAGCCACCGCGCACACGATTCTTGTACGGCTTCTCGGCGCCGAGGGTCGTCAACGTCGGATCGCCACATCCACAAGCCGCGCACGCGAACGCCTCGTGGCTTGCGGCCAGAAAGGCGAACGTCGCAATGCCGATCGCAAGAACGAAGCTCGCCACCGAGAAGCTTGCGCGAATCGTCGTCCACTTCATCGGCAGCCCGAAACTATTCGAGCCGAATCGAGATGCTCGATCGCACGTTTTCGACCACGGCGTTCGTGAGCGAATCCCCGAAGAGGGAAGAAAACTCGATTCCATCGAAGAGTTTCTTCGGATCGCGGGAGATCGCGATCGTCACCTGGTCGCCGCGTTCGGTGAGGTCGAGCTTCGCTTCGAAGTCGACGCGCGAGAGGAGCGAAGTCTCGATCATGAATGGAAAGCTCTCGTCCTCACGCGTTGCAACGCCGCGAAGGTGAAGCGTCTTTCCGATCATGTTCGGGGTCGCCGGTAAATCATGTGCGGAGCCTTCTGCCGCACCGAACGCGACCCCGACTCCGCAATAGGTCGTGGCCGGAGGGGCAATGCGTCCGAGCATCGTTTTTGGTGCCGACAGGAGGGACTGGACGAACGGCGTGCCGAGGCGCGTCGTCGACGTCAGATGCGCGAAAGCGACCCCGCTGCCGAAGAAGGGAACAGGGCGCGATGCCGTGCGACAAGCGACGAGCTCGACGGCCGAGAGAGTCAAATATCCCTCGTCGAGCGTGACCGAGTAGCCGAGGTTGGTCGTCCACGGGCCCGCGTTTTCGCTCGCGTCCGTGACTACGACAGCGCCGACGCCTTCTTCGCTGCTGCTGCCGCACGCGGCGACGCCCAAAACGGCGAGCGCTAGAAAGACGCGAAACGCCGAGGCGTTCACTTGGGGGCGCAGGTCTTCAGGCATTGCTCTTTGATCGCGGCGCACGACGTCTCGGTTGCCGTCTCGGCCTCCGCCTGTTCATGACACTCGTGAATCGGACCGGAGCCTTGATCGAGGGGATGACACGTTTCGACGATCGTTTCACACGAGGCAGGCGTCTCTTTTTGGTCGACGGCGTCGTCGCTGCAAGCAACCAGGGCAAAGGCGAGAGAGGTCGAGGCGACGAGGGCGCAAAGCGTACGAATCATGATGCAACCCTAGGAGACGCGAGCTCCTGCGAGAATGCGGCAAATTGCCGCATCCCAGGGCAAGCGGCTCGGAGACGTTCGCGGGCCTCGACGGGGCGAAGGCCCGCGAACGTCTCCTTCGCCTGCGTTGCGATCTGGATGCGGCAATGCTTTGTTTCTGGCGAACTTCGTTCGCGGGGCCGCATCCCATGGGCAGATCGTGCGATCTGGATGCGGCAATGCTTTGTTTTTGGCGAACTTCGTTCGCGGGGCCGCATCCCATGGGCAGATCGTGCGATCTGGATGCGGCAATGCTTTGTTTCTGGCGAACGTGCGTTCGCGGGGCCGCATCCGAGGACCACGTGGCGCGATGTGGAGGCGTCGATGCTTTGTTTTGGGCGAAGTTCGTTCGCGGGGTCGCAGCGCTGGCTCGCGTCAACTTGCGCTTAGCCCAGCGCGCGATGGAGGACGAAGACGACGAGGTCGAAGAGGGTTTCGTAGCGAGTTTTTGTGAGGATGCTCGAGACGTGGTTTTTGTATGTGCCTTCGGCGATCCCGTGGCGTGTGCTGAACACGTTGCGTGCCTCGCCGAGCGAGGCAGACAGGAGGATCCTTCGCTCGCGATCCGTGAGGTCGTACGCGCCGAATACGTCGTCGACGGCCGCGGTGATGCGTTCGATGCTCCCCGCGGTGTCGTGAACCAAGTTCTTGAGGTAGCTGATGAGCATCGTGGTCTGGAACGGCTTCGGTAAGAACATCGCCCCGAGCTCGAACGCGCGATAGATCGCTGCGCGGTCCGCCTCTCCGGTGACCATGACCGCCGGAACATTTGGAAAACTTATGCGAGCTTTTGCGAGGAGTGCGAACCCGTCGCGGGCGTCGCCTTCGCCGAGATTGATGTCCAGGAACAGGGCGGCCCAGTCCGTGCGCGCGAACAAGAGTTCGACTCCCTCGTCGAAGGTCGACGCGCAATAGATGGACGCATAGTTACGAAGCGCACGCTCAGTGGCAGCACGTACCAATGGGTCGTCCTCAACGAGCAGGACCGATTTCACGCCGGCGACCATACAGCTCCCTGAGGCTGGCGAATATATGCCTCCAGTCACGGTTTTTTTCGTGAAAAACGGCGAAAATCGTTCAAATTTGCACGAAAACCACCTGTCATGGTTGCATTTTGCATCGGCCTTATTCAAAGGAGGCTATGCAAGACAGTCGGAGGCCGTCGAGAGTCACGTCCCTTCCTCACTTCGGCGTAGAGTGCGCGCGTTTCGCGGGTAGCCGTTTGGGCGCTCGAACTCTAGGAGACAACCATGGCAGCTGAAGGTGATATCGCGCTGATTGGGCTCGCGGTGATGGGACAAAATCTCATCCTCAATATGAACGACCACGGTTACACGGTCGTCGCGTTCAACCGCACGGTCGAGAAAGTCGACGAGTTTCTCGCCAACGAGGCGAAAGGCACGAAGGTCATCGGCGCGCACTCGCTCGAAGACATGGTCTCGAAGCTGAAGCGCCCGCGTCGCGTCATGATGCTCGTGAAGGCGGGATCACCCGTCGATTCCTTCATCGATCAGCTCCTTCCGCTTCTCGAAAAAGGAGACATCATCATCGACGGCGGCAACTCGCTCTTCGCCGATACGGCGCGCCGCTGCAAACGCGTCGAAGATGCAGGGATGCTCTATGTGGGAGCGGGCGTCTCGGGCGGTGAAGAAGGCGCGCGTCGCGGTCCCTCCATCATGCCGGGCGGCTCGAAAGCTGCGTGGCCGCACATCAAGAAGATCTTCCAGGACATCTCCGCCAAGGTCGAAGACGGAACGCCGTGCTGCGATTGGGTCGGCGAAGGCGGCGCCGGTCACTACGTGAAGATGGTGCACAACGGCATCGAGTACGGCGACATGCAGCTCATCGGCGAGGCGTATCACCT
>JAHFDV010000446.1 GCA_023248815.1 Myxococcales bacterium | reverse complement strand
TGAGTGGCCATCTGGTCTTGCTTCCGAGGTACGGGCGAAGCATTCGCCCTTTCAAAAGTGAAGGCATGCTTGCGACGATCCGTCGTGAGAAGTAGCCTCGCGTCCGCAATTTTCACTTGGAGGATGCTCAATGGCTGCAACGGATCGCGTGAAAGAAATTCTGTCTTGGTACGGCTCGGACAACCCCGGAACGAAGGCGAATCTCTACCGCCTGATGAACACGGGCGCCCTGGCTGGCACTGGAAAATTCGTCATTCTTCCCGTTGATCAAGGCTTCGAGCACGGCCCCGCGCGTTCATTCCAACCGAACCCCGAAGGCTACGACCCCGAATACCACGTCCAACTGGCGATCGATTCCGCGTGCAACGCCTATGCGGCGCCGCTCGGCTTCATCGAGGCCGTTGCCGACAAGTATGCCGGGCGCATCCCTTTCATCTTGAAGGCCAACAACTCCGACACGCTCGCAAAGGTGGATCAGCCTTGCTCGGCGGTCACCGCCTCCGTCGAAGATGCGCTTCGTCTCGGCTGCTCCGCCATCGGCTTCACGATCTATCCGGGCTCCGGCTACCGCAACACGATGTACGAGCAGATTCGCGAGCTCATCCTCGAAGCGAAATCGGTCGGCCTCCCGACGGTGCTTTGGGCTTATCCCCGCGGCGCCGGCATCTCGAAGGACGGAGAGACCGCGGTCGACATCGCGGCCTACGCGGCACAAATATCGGCCCAGCTCGGCGCGCACATCATCAAGATCAAGCCGCCGAAGGACTTCATCGAGCAGGCCGAAACGAAGAAGGTCTTCGAGAAGTACAGCATCCCCACGAAGACGATGGCCGAACGCGTTCGCCATTGCGTGCAGAGTGCATTCAACGGAAAGCGCATCGTCATTTTCTCGGGTGGTGAATCGAAGGGCACGGAAGACCTCCTTGCCGAAGTGAAGGAGCTCGCGGCGGGCGGCGCCTTCGGCTCGATCATGGGTCGCAACGCCTTTCAGCGACCACGTCCCGAGGCGCTGAAGCTGCTCGGCGACGTGATTCAGATCTTCAAAAACAGCTGAAGTCTGGCCGCACGCGTGCCCACACCGCATGCCCACACATAGAAACAATCGAGCTCCCGTACGCGTGACGGGGACCGAGTTCGCGTCGTACACGGAGTACCTCGTCATCCGTACGAAGAAGCGCCGAGAGCTCAGGCACCTCACGCCGGAGCTCGAGGCGATCGTGGAGCGAAGCGGCGTCCTCGACGGCTTCATGCTCGTCTCGGCGATGCACATTACGGCGGCGGTCTTCGTGAACGACAACGAAGGTGGCCTCCACGAAGACATCTGGGAGTGGCTCGAGAAGGTCGCTCCCTTCGGTCCCGACTACCGCCATCATCGAACCGGCGAAGACAACGGCGACGCGCACCTGAAGTCGATGCTCGTGCACCACGAGGTAACGCTCCCCATCACCAAGGGCGGTCTCGACCTCGGCACGTGGCAGGAAGTGTTCTACGCCGAGTTCGATGGAATGCGCGAAAAGCGCCTCATCGTGAAGGTTTCAGGGCTCGCGGGCTGAGTCGGAGACGCTCTTTGCCAGCGGGCCGACGCACTTGCTCCCGCAGAGCTTGAGGCGCTAAACTTCCAAGCAATGACGCTCTTTTCGAACCGAGTTCGCCAGTTCGCATTTTCGAGTGCGGTCCTCGCCGGTTCACTGACGTTCTCGTCGTGTAGCTCGTCGGGCTTCCGGCGCACGTACGTCGCCGTCGGTCCGGCGGGGGATCAAATGCGTCTCTCGGGCGACGATCCGGACACCACGGGCAACAACACCGTCTTCGACGACGATCTCGAGATTCACGCGATCGGCGAGCTCGTGTCCGGTCGTGACAACGAAGAGATCACGTGCCGATGGAATATCGCAGGGACGGGGCTCAAGTTCGACTCGAGCACGAATCCGAATTTTCGTTCGCTTGGTGGCAACAGCTTCCTCTTCGTGACGCATCCGGGCAAGACGACGTCCGGAACGAACATCGACAACTACCTTCGTCAGGCACCTACCGAAGGCGGTGCGGCGCCGAGCTGGGGCTTCAGCGGCAAAATCATCGTCCAGTGGGTCATCGACGGCGACGAAGTCGCCTCCAATACGTTCTTCATCACGCCAAAGGCGCGCAGTTTTCCAGCTCCGAAGTGAGCCCCGCTCCCAACTGAGTTCTGCTCCCAAGCCGAGCAGCTCCCTACGCGCGTAGCGGATTTCCGTACGCGCGTAGAGCCCACCGTCTCGTTACGAACTGCTCTGGGACGCCGCGGCGAGTCGCTCTTCGACGAGCATGTCGGCGACGCGATAGGTCGGAAGATTGCTCTTCTTGCTACGCTCCGCGATGTCGAAGATGGTGTCGTAGATCTTCAACGTCTTTTCGCGTGAGACGTTGGCGTCGTAGCCGAGCACTTCTTGCGCGACGTTCACGAGGCCGCCCGCGTTGATCGCGTAGTCGGGCGCATACAAGATTCCGCGAGCGTGCAGATCTTCTCCGTGGCGCGGCTCGGCGAGTTGATTGTTTGCGGCACCGGCGACAATCGGGCACTGCAGGGACGGAATCGTCTGATCGTTGAGCCCCGCGCCGAGAGCATTCGGCGAGAACACATCGCACGGAGTCTCGGCGATCTTGTCGAGCGTGACGACTTCTGCTCCGAACTCGCGCTTGGCGCGCTCACTCTTCAGCGGATCGATGTCGGCGACCGAGAGCTTCGCGCCCGCAGCATGCAGCTCCTTCGAAAGGTAATAGCCGACGTGACCCACACCTTGAATCGCGACGTGGATGCCCTTGAGGCTGTCTTTTCCGAGCTTTTGGCGGACGCAGGCTTCGATGCCACGGCGCGTGCCGAGAGCCGTGAAGGGGGAAGGATCGCCCGACCCGCCACGTGACATGTCGATACCGGTCACGTTTTTCGTGACGGAGCGGATGACGTCCATGTCTTCGATGCTCGTGCCGCTGTCTTCAGCCGTGATGTAGTGGCCGCCGAGGTCTTCGAGAAATTGTCCGAAGGCGCGGAACAGCGAGCGCCGGTCGAAGGCGCCGCGGGGGCGAATGATGACGCTCTTGCCGCCGCCATGCTTGAGACCAGCGAGCGCAGCCTTGTAGGTCATGCCACGTGCGAGCCGAAGCGCGTCGACGACGGCGCTCTCGTCCGTCTCGTAGTGAACGAAGCGACAACCGCCGAGCGCTGGGCCGAGGCGTGAGTCGTGGATCGCCACGATCGCTTTGAGGCCAGAGGCCTTGTCGAGTTTGAAGTGAAGCTCGCCGTAGTTGTGCGAGCTGAGATGACCGAACAGATCCATGAGACTCCTTGAGAGGGGGGACTACAAAAAATAAAAAAAGACGCGGGCCCCGAGAGGTCCCGCGTCGATTTTTGTGACTTACTTTCCGCCGTCTTTTTTCGGCACGCCAGCGTCCGTGGCCGTTTGGAACTTCGAAACGTCTGCCGTGACCCAATCGGCGGGCCAGGCTGCGATCACGAACGTCGTCGCATCGCCTTCACGCTGCGCGTAGCGGTTCGTGCCCGTTGCGACCTTGCCGGTCTTCAGCACGAACTTCGGGCCGTCCTTGAGCTGGACGGTCGTCGTCGACTCGGGCTGATCGAGCCCCGTGTCGGCGGCGCTCTTACCATCGCCGAAGTCTTCGGCCGCGAGGCTCTTGAGCGCGCGGAGTACGTCTTTCACCTTCTCGGCGTCGAAGCGTTCGATCGCCTTGTCGTTGAGAGTGCCCGTGAACTTGTCGCCGCTCTTCGCGAAGTGGAACTTGCCGTCCTTCTTCTGAATCGTGACGTCGGTGACGTTTGCGTCGTCGAACTTGAAGATCTCGGTGTCGCGCCAGCCTTTGGTCTCGCGCGCATAGTGATAGGACGAGTAGCCCTTGACGCCGTAAATTCCGGCTTTTCCGTCGACGATGGCCATCTGGCCGCGACCGCCGGATTTACCGAACGTCGCGTCGAAGGTCTTCGTGTCGCCCTTGTAGAGCACGACATGCACCGCCTTCTCGGGCGTGAGGTCGTAGGTCTTCTTGAGATCATCCGAAGCGTCCTTCGAGATGAGCTCGTCGGCTTTGAGCTCCTTCAAGTTGTCGAGAAGGGACTTGATGTTCGCTTGATTGGCAGGCGCTTTGACCGGCTTCGCGAGCTCCCACTTCTCTCCGACTTTTTCGAGCACGACATCGCTCTTGTCCGCGTTGGTGACCGCGATCTTCGTGATGTCGTCCGTCGAGGTGAGCTTGATCTCGGGAAGAGCTTCGGACGTCGTCTCCGCCGTACCGATCTTCTTGTCTTTTTCACGCTGGAAGTAGGCGAGCCCACCGACGCCCGCGAGGACGACGAGAGCCAAACCGATTTTCTGATTTCCGTTCATCTAAGCAACTCCGTGTTGAATGCGGGAGGAAAGGGGGGCCAGGCCAATGTGACCCCCCGCGTGAAGCGCGTCTTCACGCCAAAGACACATTGCTGCGTGAAGAGACGCGCATGCGCCAGCGGAAGACGCCGAAGAGCGCGATGAGGAAAGGGATTCCGAGGATGAGCCAGAACTCGACGGAGCGCTGAACCTTCTTGCGAGCGTTCTGCGTGTCGTCGGCGTGCTGTTTCACTTTGCTCTGCGCGGCTGCCATCGACTCGTTGTCGCCGATTTCCGGGATCGGAAGCTCGCCGTACTTGAGCGAAGGCTCGCTGAGGATCTTCGCCGAAGCGGCGAGGAGCTCGGTGTCGCCATTCATCCAATCGAGCGTGTTCTTGAACGCGACGATCGTGGGAACGAGAACCGAGAGGTAGATCTGCCCGTACTGCTGGAGCTGACGATCGCCCATGTTGCCCATCGGAGGCATGCCCGGCATTTGCGGCATGTCTGGACCTTTGCCTGCGCGAGCGTAGGGGTTCGCGAGAAAATGGCTGGAAGCGACCACGAGGAGACGCGAAGGACCGACACCTTTTTCAGGAACGTCGACGCCCATCTTGTCGCCCGTAGGGAATGCCGTCTTGAACACGCCTTCGCGCGCGACGCCGATGACCTTCTGCTCGACCTTGCCTTCGCCGCGCATCGTCATGAAGTGATCGGGGGGGATCGGCTTCAGGTTGACGTTCTCGGTCGTGACGCTGATCGCGCCGGGGCTCGAGCGGAAGACGACTTGCGATTTCGCTTCGGGCTGCTTC
>JAHFDV010000108.1 GCA_023248815.1 Myxococcales bacterium | reverse complement strand
CGCCGTAGACACGCGGGCCGTTCGGCAGCACTTCGAGAACGCGATTCGAGAGCGCGCCGAGGAAGTAGCGATCGTGCGAGACGAAGAGCATCGTGCCCGCGAAATTCTTGAGTGCGTCGACGAGCATTTCCTTGGTCGCGAGGTCCAAGTGGTTGGTCGGTTCGTCGAGGACGAGGAAGTTCGGCGGATCGTAGAGCATCTGTGCGAGCACGAGACGCGCCTTCTCTCCTCCGCTGAGGATGCGGCAAGGCTTGTCGATGTCGTCACCAGAAAAGCCGAATGCACCGGCGAGGCTTCGTAGCGAGCCGATGGATGCCTTCGGGAAGGAGTTGACGAGAGATTCCCAAACGGTGTCTTCGGGCTTCAAGAGATCCATCGCGTGCTGCGCGAAGTACCCGAGCTTGACGCTCGCGCCCAACTTGACGGCGCCGCTATCGGCGTCGGCCGTTCCCGTGACGAGCTTCAAGAGCGTCGATTTGCCGGCGCCGTTGATTCCCATGACGCACCAGCGCTCCCCGCGGCGCACGAGCATGTCGAAGCCGTCGTAGATGGGTTTCGTTCCCCAGCTCTTCTTGACGTTGTCGAGCTTCACGACGTCGTCACCCGAGCGCGGAGCCTCTGCGAATTCGAATTTCACGACGACTCGACGGCGTGGCGGCTCGACCTTCTCGATCTTGTCGAGCTTCTTCACGCGTGATTGCACCTGCGCCGCATGGCTTGCGCGCGCTTTGAATCGCGCGATGAACGCTTCTTCTTTTGCGAGCATCGCTTGCTGACGTTCGTATTGCGCCTCTTGCTGCACGTCGCGGAGCTTTCGCTGCGCTTCGTAGAACTCGTAGTCGCCCGAGTAGACCGTGAGCTCACCTGCGTCGATCTCCGTGATCTTCGAGACGATGCGATTCATGAACGCGCGATCGTGGCAGGTCATCACGAGAGCGCCCTTGAAGTTCTTGAGGAAGCCTTCGAGCCAGAGGATCGATTCGAGATCCAAGTGGTTGGTCGGTTCGTCGAGAAGAAGGAGGTCGGGCTTCATGAGCAGGATGCGCGCGAGTGCCACGCGCATTTTCCATCCGCCAGAAAGCTTCCCAACGTCCTGATCCATCGACTCTTGTGCGAAGCCAAGACCGGCGAGAATCTCGCGGGCTTGCGCTTCGAGCGCGTAACCGCCGAGCTCTTCGTAACGCGCTTGCGCTTCACCGAATTCTTCGATGAGCTTTTCCATCTCGTCCATGCGATCCGGATCGGCGAGAGCGAGCTCGAGCTCCTTGAGCTTCGTCGCAGCGTCGGAGACGGGACCTGCGCCATCCATCGCTTCTGCGACGACGGTCTTGCCGGACATCTCGCCGACGTCCTGGCTGAAGTAGCCGACGACGACTCCCTTATCGACGACGACCTGGCCGTTGTCGGGCGCTTCTTCCTTCACGATCATGCGGAAGATGGTCGACTTGCCCGATCCATTCGGCCCGACGAGCCCCACTTTCTCTCCGCGATAGACGGCGCAAGACGCGTCGACGAGGAGAATTCGGCTTCCGTGGTACTTCGAGATGGCATCTAGGCGCAGCATGACGACGCGCTCCATAGCATCGCTGTTCGCCTTTCGCGAGCGCGGTGAGAGCGCTCAGGATGCTCAAATCCAGCGCTGGAGACGCTTTTTCATGACGGAGACGGCTTCTTCGCTCTTGTCCATGAGGACGGCATTTCGCGCCTCGAGAGCTGCGGCTTCGCCGAGGGTTCCGCTGCCCGCGAAAAAGTCGAGCAGGGTATCTCCGGGATCGCTGTGGATGCGAACGATGCGGCGCACGATTCCGAGCGGTTTCTGCGTCGGGTAGCCCGTTTTTTCGCGGCCATTCGTCGGCACGATCGTGTGCCACCAGACGTCGGTTGGCGTCTTGCCGCGCTCGGCCTTTTCTTTCGTGACGAGACCCGGCGCCATGTACGGAATGCGATCCATGTCGTCGAATCGGAAGACGTAGCGATCGGGATCGAGCGCGTACCATAGAATCGAATCGTGTTTGGCAGGCCACCGCGAGCGAGAGCGCGCGCCGTAGTCGTAAGCCCAGATGATCTCGTTCATGAACGAGGCTCGCCCTAGGAGGCGATCGAGCGCGACCTTCGCGTAATGGACCTCGCGGTAGTCGAGGTGCACGAAGAGTGAAGCGTCATCGGTGAGAGCGGGAAGGGCGGCCTCGACGCGCGCCATCAAGAAGCCGATGAAGTCGTCGAACGTATCTTCGTAGGTCGCGCTTTCGACCTTCTCGACGTCGTACCTCGCGCCACCGAAGCCCGCGCGCGTTCCGCCAGCGTCCGAGCGCACGACCTTCATGCGATCGCGCGCCTGACGCTTGCCCGTGTTGAACGGCGGATCGATGTATGCGAGCCGGACCGACTTCGGCGCGAGCTTCGGCAAGAGATCGAGATTGTCTCCGTGAAGGATCTTCACGTGCGGGGTTACGGTCCCGTTCTCTCGCCCAGCTTTGTTCATGCGCGCGCGATCTTACCCAGTTTGCCGAACTGGTAGTCGAGCATCGCCTGGCGAATTTCGAGGTCGTCGTTCATCACGAACGGTCCGTACCGAGCTACGGGCTCGTTCAATGGCTTTCCGCCGAGAAGGAGCATCCGCGCAGCCTTCTTGGCATCCTTCGACACCGATAGCTTCACCGTGTCGCCTTCGCCGAAGATCGCGACTTCACCTTCCGCGAGCTGGCGGAGTTCCGCGCCAACTTCGGCCTCGCCTTCGAACACGTAGACGAAGGGGTGAATCTCGCGATCGAGCGCTAGTGACACCTCGCCGCCGGGCTCGATCGTCCAGTCTTGGTAGACGATCGGAATCCGCGTCTCGATGACGGCCGACCTGCCGAATGCACTGCCCGCGATGATCTTGCCACGAGCTTTTCCGTCTGGGCTCGCCGCCACGGGAATCTTCGCCGCCGCGATCTCTTGGTAGCGTGGCGCCATCAGCTTGTCGCGCTTTGGCAGATTCACCCAGATTTGGAAGCCGTGCACGCGACCGCCTTCCTTGACGATGCGCGCGCTCGGAACCTCCGAATGGATCACGCCGTGTCCCGCCGTCATCCATTGCACGTCACCCGCGCTCAGCTTTCCTTTGTGTCCTGCCGAGTCCTCGTGCTCGAACTCACCGTCGAGCATGTACGTCACGGTCTCGAATCCGCGATGCGGATGATCCGGAGCGCCGACGGCTTCTCCAGGCCCGTAGTCCGCGGGGCCCATCTCGTCCAAGAGGAGAAAGGGATCGACGTACGAGATCTCTGCCGTAGGAAAAGGTCGCCGAACGATGAACCCGCCGCCTTCTTTTTGGCGGAGCGAACGGAGGATGCGATCGACATTTCGAATGGTCATTGGTTTTGTCTCCGTCAGCGAACCTAAGTCGCGGATGTGGCTACGGAAGAGCGTAGACACGCAACCCTCCGTTGCACATGGAGCAATAGTGACGTTGGCTGCCCGGGCTCTTGAAGGATGCCGCACCGCACGATTCGATGTACATGCCAATCGAAGTGAAGGCTCTCGAAATGCCGTCGACAACACATGGAGGAAGAGATGACGTCGACGCTCGTCCGATGCGCGCTCTCTGCTTCCTTGCCTTTGCGACGCTCTCCGCAGCGTCTCGCACCGCCGAAGCCGCCGATGTCGAATCGATAGAAGTCGACTACCGCGCCCACGTGAGCTGTCCCGACACCTCGCGCTTCGTATCCTCGATCGAACGGCGCACCACGCTCTTTCAACGCGCACCGCAAGAGCAGAAGAACGTGCGCCGCTTCGAAATCGTCATCGAAGCCGTTGCCGACTCCTTCGCAGGTCGCCTGCGAGTCCGCTCGCCCACCGGTGAAGAAAGCTCGCGCACGATCGAGGCCCGCACCTGCGATGAAGTCGCCGACGCCCTCGCATACATCGCCGCAGTGACCGTCGATCCCGCCGCCTCCGAATCTCCGACTCCAACCGCCCCCCCGACCTCGACCGCAACTGCCCCCTCGACCACCCCCTCGACCTCCACCTCAACTGCCCGCTCGGCCGCAACCGCGCCCTCGACCGCAACTGGCGCGCGTTCTCGACGTCCCGCCGGGCACGGTGGCTTCGCGCGTGCGTCGTGCGCGTGAAGCGTTCCATGCCTCCGCCGCACGGCTGCAATCCAAGATCGATCGAGAGATCGCGTCCCAGGCTCGTAGAGGAATGCGATGACCAACCCTAAACTGCGAATCGAAGTAGCGAGCACCGATTTCGAGCGGGAGCTTCTCGGATCATGGGAACACGAGGGCCCGTCTGTGGCGGCGCGCCAAAGGGCGCTCGGTCTTGGCGCATCGGTCATCGGCGGGGCGGCGGTCGTCGGTGTAACCAAGGCATCTGCGGCGGCGACTAGTCTCGGTACGAGTTTCAGCTCGGGCGGAGCGGCGAAAGCGTCGGGAGTGTGGCTTCTCGGCAAGTGGGCCATGGCGGGCATGTTGTGCGCGACGGCAGTGGTGGGCGGAGGAACGATCGGCGTACGAACGCTTCGGCACACCGACGAAGGTGTGACGACAGCGGTCGTTTCTCCGATGAACGTAGACCGCCCCCCGAGCGCGGAGACGAGAGCTCCGGCGCAGACTTCTTCCGATGATGGAACGATCCGAGCACCGAAATCCATCGAGGGCGCTCCCGCGAGCACCGGAGAGATTCCTCTCGTGGCGTCCCAAAGCCCGGCGATCGTCGTCTCCCCCGAGACATCAATGAGTCGTGCGCGCACGCTGAGCATCATTCTCAATGGGGGCAAGTTCTGAAAAAAGTGATCACGGTGAAGCGCGCCGCACATCTACGTGGCGAAAAGGAAGGTGCTTGATGATTCGTCGCTTGATCACTTTTACCTCTGTCGTTTCTCTTAGGCTGCTTCTCGCTTGCACCGCTGGAGAGGTCGATCTCGGAGGGACCTCGTCGAAGTCCGATGGTGCGGGCGGTGACGGACCGGACACCACCAACGGAGATGCGTCCAACGCGCTCGGCGACTCGGGGTGCTCGCCATCCCTCGCCAATGTCCAAGTTCGACAAGGAGAAGGCTTCATTCCTCCGTCGGGCGACTACGTGCTCCTCACTTTCGCCTACAAAGGAAGCGAGGTCGCCATTCGTAGCCTCGTGGGTCTGCAGGGCATCGACAGCCCCAGCAATGGCCCCTTCGAACATGGAAAGTTTTCGGGCCATTGGGCCGAGATTCAAGACTCTTCGGGCAAGACGCTCTTCACTCGAACCTTCCAAGATCCAACCCGCCTGGAGATCCCTGGGGGCGGACCAACGGATGCTGCGTTCACCAACGAAACAATTGCATTCTGCACTGAAAAAACGTTCGAAGCGCGAATGCCTTTTACCGAACAGGCGGCGACCCTCGTCCTCTACGGATCTGACTACGGCACGCAAGGCGTCGCGACCGAGTTCGCGCGCTTCCTCGTGCGTCTCCCGGTGGAGTAAGGGCTGACGCGATCGAGTTAGTAGGCGGGACAGGGATTGAACCTGCGACATCCGGCGTGTAAAGCCAGCGCTCTGCCACTGAGCTACCCGCCCATGGGTGAATGCACCTTCGCACCGCGCGCGTGAGCGGTCAAGCTTGGTTGCGCACGAAACAAGCGCTGTTTCGAGGCTATTTCTTCGCCGCCAGCGTGATGCCGTCCGAGTAAGGCAGAAGAAGCGCGTGCACGCGCTCGTCTTTCGCAATGAAAGCGTTGAACTTGCGCAAAGTCTCCGTGTCGGAGTCGAAAGAGGCCGGCATGTATACCTGCCCATCCCACAGCGTGTTGTCGACGGCGACGAGTCCCTGCGGTCTCAAGAGCTCGAGCGCGTGCTCGTAGTAGGCGGGGATGTTCCCCTTGTCGGCGTCGATGAAGACGAAGTCGAACGTTCCTTTCTCGCCATTTGCGACGAGTGCGTCGAGCGATTCGAGCGCAGGAGCGAGTCGAAGATCGATCTTGCTCGCGACGCCCGCCTTTTCCCAAAACTCGCGCGCGATGGAAGTGTACTCGTCGCTGATGTCGAGCGCGACGATGGTGCCGTCCTTTGGCAGCGAGAGCGCCATCGCAAGGGAGCTGTAACCGGTGAAGACGCCGATCTCGAGAACGCGCTTTGCACGCATCGCCGTCAAGAGAACTTGGAAAAGTTGACCCTCGCCGCGGGGGATCTGCATTCCTTTGCGCACGTGAGTCGCCATTGCGTCACGAAGCTCGGAGAGGATCGGATGCTCGGCCTGCGCGTGGCTCTCGAGATAGGGGACGGCGTCTTTGGGGATGAGAAAGTCTTTCGACATCCCGAGAGGCTACCAGGCGGAAGTGACGATTCTCAGTGGAAGAGAGACGCCGAAAGCAATCTCACCTGAGCGATCTCACCGGACGCAAATCTCAGCGGAATATCGCGGCGGCATCGACGGCCGCGAATGCGAGAACTTCGCGCGCCTCGTAGTTGTGCGCCGCCCACGAAACGCGCTCGTCCCCTTGCGGCGCGCGTTCGAGACGTTGATTCCACGCGATCCCATCGAGCGCGGCTGCGGGATCGCCCGTTGCGAGGAGGGCCGTGCGATTCGCCCAGACGGCTGCAGCGCTTCCGAGATGTGGCGCCGAATCCGCGATTGTCGATAGCGCTTCCATCGCGAGCAGCGAGACGTCGTTACGCGCGAGTCCCTTCATGTGCCACGAAGAGCGAACTTTCTTCGACAGCTCCGTGAGCTCTTGTTGGCCGACACCATGTGGCGTCCAAGTGGGGGCGAGGACGTGACCCCACGCGCCGAGGATGCTCACGAGCGATTTCGTCGGGAGCTGAAGAAGAATCGTCGTCTTCGTCGCCATTGTCTGGAGCGCACGAACGAGGAGAAAACGAGCGGGCCCCGTTCCCACTTCCTTGAGGAACGGCTCACCGATGAGAAGGACGGGGGTGGACGCGCTGAGCGGAACGCAGGTTTTGTGCAGTGCTTTCGATACGAGGACTTCGCACTGCCCGATGCCGAACTCTCGCCCGAGAGCCTCGATGACAGAAAGGAGCGACGGATCTTTCAGTGCGGTCGTTCCCTGGCGAAGGGCGGGATTTGCGAAGGCTTCGAGCGGACCGGATGCCGTCGCGAAGAGCGCGGCGAGCTGTGGCGAAATAGTTTCGGGGCGAACCGCTTCGATGACCTGAGCGCTCAGCGCCTTCGGGAAGGCAGGGATGAACCGCGCCGCGCCTCCGAGCGCCTGGCCGGCCGCTTCGGCGAGCGAGGCCGCGGCACGTTTTTCACGCAGGCGATGCGCTTCTGCGGCGAGCGCGAAAAGGGGAGGACTCAAACGACCACTCGCAATCGCGCGACGAATCTCGGTCAACGTGCGATCGAGCGTGATCTGCGCAGCGGGGGCCTGCTTGTGAAAACGGAAGAACTCGACTTGGAGTCGTAGCGCGTCCGTGTCGAGCGGAAATTCTTTTCTCAGCGCTTCGAACGAGCGCTCCGCGCGACGCGGATCTTTCTCTTGCGTCGCCTTGATGATTTCGAGCATCGCCGCGCGGCGCTCCTCGGGATCACGCAGGTAGGCAAGACGTCCTTCGAGCACGCTCGCCGCCCTTACGACGTCACCGCGCTCGGCATAAATCTGCGCCAAGGCCGTCCGCGCAACGTCGACCTCTGGATCGCGTTTCAGAACTTCGGCGTAAGCGGCCTCGGCGCGAACGGGATTGGCGAGCCCTTTCTCATAGAGATTCGCGAGACGTAGATAGAGATCGCGCTGCTCGGTGGATCCCTTTTCGAGGCGTAGCGCACGAACCCACGCTTCTTCGGCGCGCGCGTAGTCCGCGAGGCGCTCTGAAATTTCTCCGATTCGCAGCAGTGCCTCGAAGTGATCTGGCGATTCGCCGAGAACGCGCTCGTAGGCACGTTGGGCGTCGGCATCGAGGCCGCCGCGCTCTAGAGCTCCCGCGCGAAGAACGAGAAGGGCGAGGCGTTCCGTTGGATCCGCGCGCGATTCTGCGCGCAGCTCGATCATCTCGGCGAGCTTCTTGGCATCGCCGAGACGCGTGTAGAGCTCTTCGAGCTCCGTCGCGATGTTCTCACTCTTCGGATCGAGCTCGCGGAGCTGCTCGAGAACGCGAAGCTCGTCGTCTGCGGATTCGATCGCGCGATAAGAGGCGAGCGCGCGCCGGAGCGCAGCCGTGCGGTGTTGGTCGACGGAGGAGAGATTGGCGAGTCGCTCGCAGGCTTCTCCGAGACCATCGCCGTTCACGGCCGTGAGGAGCTCGACGAGACGGAAAGCAGCGACAATCTCTTCTTCCGAGTCGTACGTGACCTTCTCGAGGAGCATGCGCGCCGCTTCAATCTCGTTTTCGCGAAGTGCAGCTTCCGCCGCGCGCGTCGCGATGGGTCCGCGATCCATGACGTCTTTTGCCGTCGCCGAGAGAGCGAGAAGGGTCTTCCACTCGACGCGTGGAGAGGCACCGAACTGGGCCTTTGCATGAAGGCTACGCAAGAGGAGAATCGGCATGTCGCTCTTCGGCTCGAACGAAGGGAAGAGGTCGTCCGCAAAGAGCTGAGCGAGCGTGAAGTGCGCAGTGCCCAAGGCTTGCGTCGGACCGACGGCAGATGCGATGAGCCGTGCCGTTTCGGCGATCTCCGCGGGTGTTCCTCGTGCGAACTGGAAGTGGAGCGCCGCGAAGAGGCTCTCGATGTGCTCGGGGATCTCTTCGATGACGGTGCGATGCCAGAGCACCGATCCACGTCCCGATTCGCTCCTCAACTCGTCGAGCCGAGCCAGGTCGAGGGCCGCCTCCGTTCGATCGCGCCGCTCTTCGGCGTCGCGCATCTCTTCCAAGAGCACTTCCGTGAGCTCGGGGCCATGCTCTTCGGAAAACGGGCCGAGCCAGCGACGGTAGTCGTTGAATACGGCTCCGCCTATCGTCGTCGCCTCCGTGATCGCGCGCGTCGCGTTCTTCTCGCGCGCGAGCAAGGTCGCGGCGAGCTCGCGGAAGAAGGCGACTCCTTCGCCCGTCGTCGCGGATTCTGCGCGTGCGGAATACCAATCGGCAGGTGCTGCAAGCGAGCCATCTCGAATGTCGTCGAGGAGGCCTGCGGCGACGTCATTCGGGTAGCGGCCGCGAAGACGCGTGTCGGAAAGACCGATGCCGGATTCCCCGAACCAGCTCGGTGCCTCTGCCTGTGTCCAACGCGTCGAGAGCTCGGAGAGCGGGCCGTTCGGAACCGCTCCCCCTTCGAAGAGGGCATCGGCGAGGCTTGCGAGATCGACGTTTTCGCTCGTGCGATTCGGCGACTCACCACCGCGAGCCCAGGCCGCAAGGTCTACGAACGTCCCGTCGAGGCTCTCGTAAGCGGAATCGGCGCTTTGGCCGTGCGCCTCCAAAAGGAGCGCGAACGTCGCGTCACTCAGCGCCTCTGGCGCCAAGCTCGCAGCTGCGCGCGCGAGAGAGCCGGGCTCGAACGGGATTGAGACGATTCCTTGGCGCTCTGCGTAGAGGCCAAGGGCTTCACGGAAAGCGGCAGAGCGCGAGAGCGAATGCGCGGACGCGATCGTTGGAGCATCGAGGCGAGCGCCGAGCAAAAGCTTGGCGACGCGGAGATCGTCGTCGTCGGGAAGTGCAGCGTCGTTTGGAGAGAGCCAAAGTAGAGCATCGCGGAAGATCTCCCCCGTCGCGCCTTCGGGGATCGTCACTTCGACTTGTGGTGTGGTCGCGCCGCTCGCGAAGAGCAGAGTTGCGCGCAAGAAGGAGCGCGCCGGCGAATCGGCGAGCGCCTCTTCGACGGAGTTGGGTTCGCGTGCGGCCGCCATTGCAGCTGCCGGGCCAGTGCGCTCGTCCGTCGCAGACGCGGGATCGAATGCACCGCGAACGATGTGTGCGCCGTCGGGGAGGTGAATCGCGAGGCGATCGATGAGAGCTGCCGTGTCTGCACGGAGGTCAATCTTCGAACCTTCGTCGCGCGAAGAGATCACACGGTGAAACGTTCGTCCGATTTCGCTTTCGGGATCGTCCTTCGAGCCGAGTGCTAGCGCGAGAAGCTCGCTGCGCAAGTCGCCGCGGTCGAGTGAAGATGCCTCCGACCACTCACGCGCCGCGCCGCGAAGGTCGCCTTCTTTCCAAAGCGCGACTCCGAGAGCCAATCGAGATTCCTCCTCGACGAACGGGCTCTCCGACGCGAGAGCTTGCTTGGTGAGCGTCGCGATGTCGTTTTGAGATCCTGCGAGTGAGCGCAAGAGCACGAACGAAACCGCACTCGCGCCACGGCTCCGTGTTGCCACCTCTGCAAATTTGATCGCATCGTCTTCTTTGCCGAGTGCCGAGAAGATGCCCACGAGCCCGAGAGCCGCAGCTTCTCCACCTTCTTGTGCGAGAAATTGCGCGCTCTCATAGAGCTCGGCCAGGTGCGGTGGAAGGTCTTCGGAGACGGGTCCGAGCTCTTCCAGCTCTTCGCTGAAGAGACCCCCCGTCGACGTCGCTTCCTCTTCCGAGTGCGCTTCGCTCTCGACGGTCTCGGCGCCGAGCGCACTCGAACCTTCCCGTTCGAGTGCGGCGTTCTCCGTGTCCTCGATCGGCGCCTCGATCGATGGCGGCATCTTCGTGACGCGGTTGAAGTGATGATCGAGCGCAGTCGAAATCTCGCCCGTGGAGAGTTGCTCGAGCTCCTCCGGCATGGTCGGCATCTCGGCGCGCATTTCGCCCTTCGCGAGCGCGTCGAAACGATGCCGCGTGGGCACCTCGTCCATGTCGAACGGATTCTCGAGTCCGCCCTGATCTTGCATCGCGTTCTCGAGGCTCGTTCGGCGCGTCACGGGCGCAGAAGGATGAGACGTGATCGGATTGGGACGCGGGATGCGCGATCCGCCGATGTTCGGCATCGCAGGCGCTGCGAGTTTGGGGAGAGGCGCGGACTGACCCGGGCGTGGGAGCTGCGCGGTGCGCGGCGGAGGAACGTGGAGTGCGGGCTCGGCAGCGCGTGGGGGACGCGCGACGGATTCACTTTCGCGCGTCTCGAGGAGCTCGTCCTTCACTGAAGACGTGAGCGGGTTGCGGCCGACTGCGCGCGTCTTACCGCCGAACGCCTCGCGCTCGTACTGGTTCGTGCTCTCGTCTTCGTCGTCTTCATCGACACGGGGAATGATGCGTGGCGGCGGTGCGGTCTTGTGCGAGTGAACCGTCGGCGCCTCGCGCGTGGCCGTGATCTCGGCGGCCTCCGGAGGTTCGCTCGAACGTACGCGGGGAACGCCAGGCTGCGCCGGCGCATCGGCAAACGGTCGTGGTTTGCTCGCGAGGGAAGGTTGAGTCGAGTCGAGCTCGAGCGCAGGACTCTCTTCGGTCTGCGCGAGATCCGCGACTGGCGCTTTCGGCGGGAGGCTATCGGCGAATGCCGTCTTCTCCCACTCATCGAGCGCGCTGTCCCAATCGGCCTCGTCGATCTCGTCGAGCTTGGTGCTCATTCTCGCGGGCTCCATCCTGCGATCTCACGCGCGCGTCCGAGATCTCCGCCGAATGCGAAACGCACGAGCTCGGAGAGCCGGGGATCCTTCTCGTCGATGGCCGTTCGCGCACTGCCGAAGGCCGAAACGAAATTCGTCGTGGCTGCGAGAGCCCAGCGTAGCTCCGTCACCAAAGCAGAACGCGACCACACTTCGAGGTCCTCGTTGAGCATGGCGATCGCTCGACACGGATCGAGCAGAGCCTTCTTCACTTTACGCGAGAGAACCTTGCCGATGGCCTTCTCGAGCGCGGGGATGCTTGCGTTCGATGGCATCTTGGTCTCGACGCCCAAGACGCGGCATGTCGCGACGAAGAGAGACGTGGGAAACCCTTCTGCCCCCGTGAGCACTGCGGTTCCGCGATCAAGAGAAACGAGTGACGAAAGCAATGCGGCGAGGGCCCGTCCCGAGATTGGTGGACGCAGTGCAGGATTCACGAGGAGCGCGGCGCGTTCACCGCCGACGGCGCGCGCCTCCTTCACGTCGCCCACATACACGTCGAGCGACATCCCGAAGCTGCGCTGCCAGGTGTGAATCTCATCGACGATCGGCAGGCCCGCATCGTTTGGGAGGAGATCGCGTTTGGTGAGGTTGAGCGATGCGCGCGAGGGACCGAACGCTTCGGCAAATGCTCCGCCGGCGATCCGGAAGAACTGCGCCACGTGGCCGTGATCTTGGACGGCCGCGAGCGTCTGCGAGAGCTGCGGAAGAATCTCGGGGCGGAATGCGAGCGTGGGTCGCTGCTCTCTGTCCACGCGTTCCAGAAGAGAACGACCTTCGGCGCCGCGCGTGAGGAGAACGACGAGTGACACGGAGAGTTCTTCCGTGACGAGATCTCCCATCGCTCCCGCGACGCGTGCGAGGCGTCGCGCTGTGGGCAAGTCGACGGATTCGACGAGCGCGCTTCGTAGGGCGTGATGGCTACGCGCAAGCAGTCTCTGCCGCTCGCCGGGCGTCGCCCACGATTCCGAGAGAATGAGGTCGATGCCTTCGGCGTCGGCGGGATTTTCCTCGAGAATGCGGAGAACCGCCGGCGCGCTACCTTCCAAGTTGCCGAGCCGATCGCGTTGGATCGCGAGCGACAAGCGTGCCGCATCGACACGCCCAGTGGGGTCGGGTCGCTCGCGCATGAGCACATCGAGCGAGACGACGGCCTCCTCCCACGCTCCGCTACGAGCCGCGGCGCGCGCGAGGCGTTCGCGAACTGGCAAGGGAGTCAGGGTGGCCGCTTCGAGCGCGCGAAGGATGTTGAAACCACGATCGAACTCGTCGAGCTTGTTCTCGAAGAGGTCGGCTGCGGTGATTCCGGCGGTGAGGCGGCTCTTCGGCGGCGCGCTCTCGAGCAGCGCGAGGCGCTCGAGGTGCTCCGCTGCTTCGCGATGTGAGCCTTCGCGAACGAGAATCTCGCCGAGAAGCGCCAACGCGCCGACGTGATCTGCGTCGAGCATTCGCAGCTCTTCGATCGCGTCTTTTGCACCTTGAATGTCGTTGTTCGTGCGCATCACCCGCGCGCGCTCCCAGAAGAGACGCGTGAGCTCGTCGGGATCGTCGGCGACGTCGATGCGCTTCGCCGCGAGCTCGAGCACGCGCGCGCCATCGCGATTGTCACGCGCCTTGCGGAAGACGCGGTCGAACGCGGCTCGGCGATGAGGATCTTTTTCGAAGGCGCGCTCGAACGCTTGCTCGGCGCGAACCGCGTCACCCACGGAATCGAAGTGAGTGCCGGCGCGCTCGAAGAAGTCTGCAGAGCGCGCGTCGCTGCGCACGGCGTTGCCGAGACGAAATAGAGCTTCGGCGAGGATCTCCGTTCGATCGAGGCGTTCGGCGCAAACGCGAAGCCCTTCGAGGAGCGTGAGGTCGGCCGAGAAGTCGTCGAGCGAGCCCTGGAAGAGCGCCATTGCATCTTCCGCATCTTCGACCGCGCCCGTCGCAAGCTTGCGAAAGCCTACCGCCACGACCGCGTCGCGTCGCTCTCGTGGAGAGAGTCGCAAGATCTCTGCTTCGAAGAAAGGGAGCGGGTCGGAGCCCGTCGTGATCGCCGTTTCGAACGACGACGCATCTTGGCGGAGCGAGAAAAGCGTCGCGAGCTCGCGCATCGATCCTTCGGCAATTGGATCCGTGCGGTCGGCGATGGCATCGAACGCGTCGGCCACGAGATCGGCACTCTTGCCCTTGATGCGCGTCGATAGCGCAAGCAGGTAGGAGATGTCGTC